>JACRLA010000169.1 GCA_016215145.1 Chloroflexota bacterium | reverse complement strand
TGCCGGTGTGCGCGAATTCATAGACGCGCCTCTCTATACATTTTCTAGCGGCATGATGGCGCGGTTGGGCTTCGCCATTGCCACGGACGTGGAGCCGGACATTCTCATCGTGGATGAAATTTTATCTGTGGGTGACGCCGATTTCCAGGAAAAATCATTTAATCGCCTTCAACAGTTTCGCCAGCGCGGGGCGACGATAGTGTTGGTGTCTCATAATCTATCGGCGATTCAAACATTGTGTTCGCGCGCGGCGTGGTTGAAGCATGGCAAGGTGCAGAGGGTGGGCGATGCGGTTAGTGTGGTGAATCAATACTGGGCGGATCGGCAGTGAATGCTCATCGCTTTTCTCCGCTGATTGTTACCGGGATGCCTCGCTCCGGACTCTCATGGGTTGCGTCAGGAATCGGCAAGGATCGTCAGGTGTGGGACGAAAAAATCTTGTTGTTGCAGCGGCGAATGATAGAGACGTGTTGCGATGCTAGTGATCAAGGCTATCACGAGTGGGGCTGGATGGAAGGTGAACAATTAGATCGCGGCGCGTGGGCGCAGTTTATTCCAGAGGCGCGACAAATTTTGTTACAACGCAGTCAGACGAATTATTGGGGATGGGCAGATCCGCGCACGACGCTTCTCCTTGATTTCTGGGAGTCGCTGCTTCCGACGGCGCGTTACATTTTAATTTACCGCTTTCCTTGGGACGTGGCGGATTCGATTCAGCGGCAAGGCGTGGATATTTTTTTACGCCAACCGGAATATGCGTTTCGGATGTGGCTATTTTATAACCGGCGTCTGTTAGATTTTTACCGCCGCCATTCGGAGCGTTGTGTGTTGCTCAGCGCAAATGCTTTGAGTAAGTCGCCGCGTCAGTTGTCGGCGTTGTTGGAGTCTAAATTAGGCACAAGGGTTGGGGAGGGGGATGGCGGCATCCTCTTTGATCTTGCGCGGTTCAAGACAGTTGAAGGTGACGATCCATTGATTGATCTCTTGGGGGCGGCATCGCCGGAAGTTATCACTCTGCTTAAAGAGATGGATGTAAGCGCGGATATTTCCTCATCGTCATTGTGGCGTGCCGCACCGCCTCGCGCGCGGTTGCTTCGCCCCGATCGGTCCGCGAATGATGCTGTGCGTGTCTCTATTGTCATTCCAAGCTATGATGAAGGACAGCTGCTGTTAGAAGCAGTGGCAAGCGTAGAGCGGTGCGCGCCCCGGCAGAGTGAATTGATTGTTGTAGATGATGGTTCGGAAGATCAACACACGCTGGATGTGTTGCAGGTGCTGCGCGCAGGCGGTTATTTTGTGCAGCGAGAATCGCACGGTGGGCATGTTGCCGCGTTGAATACCGCTGTTTCTTTAGCGCGCGGCGAATACATATTGCCGTTAGCACACGACAACATACTGTGCCCGGGTTTCATCGAAGCGGCAGTGGATGTTTTAAATAAAGAGTCATCGGTGGGGGTGGTGTATGGCAACCGCCGTGATTTTGGGTTGCGTTCTGTGGTTGTGGATGTGCCTGCGTTTGATTTGAATACGTTGTTGATTGCCAATTACTTTGACGCTTTCGCCCTCTTTCGTAGAAAAGTGTGGGTCGAGTGCGGCGGTTATGATGCGGCGATGTTAATGGAAGATTGGGAATTTTGGGTGAACGCGGCAAGTCACGGCTGGCGGTTTCACAAACTGGATCGTGTAGGGTGTCATTATCGTGTCCGCCCCAACTCGCTCTTCGCGCAAAGGGCTTCGCCCGAAGTGTTGAAACATCAAATTATGCATGTGGCGCGCAAACATTCGCAGCTTTACTTGACGGATGAGAGATGGATAACGTGCTTGAGTGAAA
Organism: Chloroflexota bacterium; assembly: GCA_016215145.1. Classification (GTDB taxonomy): domain Bacteria; phylum Chloroflexota; class Anaerolineae; order Anaerolineales; family VGOW01; genus VGOW01. The sequence goes on along the minus strand of JACRLA010000169.1, from coordinate 13,449 downwards.
TGTGGTTTCGCTACGTTAGCTATGACGGTCTCGCTGCCGAGCGTGACATGGCGGAACACTCTGTGCGTGAGTTGAGCGCTCAACTTGAGACAATTTATCGCTCAAAACATTGGCGAATCATGGGCAAGTATTGGATGTTCCATGCTTGGGTTCGCAAAATTTTTAATCGGTTCAAGTTGAGCATGTTTGGCTTGCGACGCTTTTTTGCCTGATACCGGGGCGTTGCCTCCTCAACGACTTATGACTCCTCTTATTGATTCGACGGCTCAATCTTTCCTCGCTTACCAGACGTCTGAAGCGGGGCAGCTTCGATATAGACTCGCTCAGCGAAATATGGAGACACTGCATCAACTGGATGTTCCTAAAGTAATACTTGATGTAGGAGGCGGCAATGGTTTTATCACCGAGTTTTTGTTGCGGCGGGGACACGCCGTTACCCTTTTTGATTCAGATGCGGAAATGTTGAAGCAAGCCCGCCAGCGATTGGTTGACGCAAATCTGTTGGCACAATGCCGCTTGGTGGAAGGCAACTTGGATTATCTCTCTCGCCTGTTCGCAGCTGATCATTTTGATTTGATTGTTGCCCATCACATTCTCGAATACTTGTCTGATGTTCCCGCAGTAATGAAATCGCTTTATACGCTTGCCAAGAAGGGCGGGGAATTTTCTTTGATAACCCTGAACCCGGTCAGCGAAGTGATTCGTGCGATCATTTTTCGACAGGAACCTGTTGCCGCTCAATCGAAATTGACGGATTTATCTTTTGACTCAAAATGGTTTGGGCAAGCAACGCTTTATCCGATGGATCAAATACTGATATGGGCGACCGGGGCTGGATGGTCTCTCAACGATTTTTGTGGTATCCGCATCTTAGCCGACTATTTGCCTGCAACCTCTTTGACAGAGACAAAGACAACTGATCTAATTGCTTTGGAAGAACGCGTGGCAAGTTTAGAACCGTATCGCCGATTTGGACGTTATTTGCAATTTGCCTTCCAAAAGCCGCAATGGTGAACGAGATGGATTCCTCGTGATGTCTGAAGAAATTGGTTGTGGACGTTTTACGCCATCTGACACCGGTCAGATTCGCTATGAGCATTTGCATCGTTACACCCTGGCGCATTCATTCGTCATGGATAAAATTGTTCTCGATCTCGCCTCTGGTGAGGGCTATGGTTCGGCGATGTTAGCCGACGTTGCCCGCGCAGTGGTGGGTGTGGATATTTCACCCGTTGCCGTCACGCACGCCGCGCGCAAGTACGCCGCCCACAACAATTTAAAATTTGTTGCGGGATCGTGCACCGCCGTGCCGCTCGCCAATGAACTCTGCGACGTGGTTGTGTCATTTGAAACCCTTGAACATCACACGCAGCATGATCAGATGATGAGCGAGATCAAACGGGTCCTCCAACCTCACGGAATACTTTTTCTCTCCACGCCTAACCGCCCGGTTTTCGGTCAACAGTTTGCGATCCCGAAAGAACTTCATCCCCAAGAACTCGATTTCGCCGAATTAAAAAATTTACTCCAACACCATTTCCGCTTTGTGCATTTTCTGGGGCAGCGCGTGTTCACCGCTTCGAGCATCTTCCCTTTACCGCCGCGCGCCCATTCCGCGTTGCTCAGCTATGTTTGGCAAAACGGACTCGCCCTCGAGTCGCCGCCCCGATTGGAGTCGTTTATGTATTCTCTGGCTCTTTGCGCCGACGACGAGTCCTCGTTGCCATCTCTGCCTCACTCCATCTTCACGGATCCGCAGGATGAATTAACGCAAACCCTTACCCGGCAATTATCGGAGACTCAAATCACCCTCGAAAAATTAGATCAGTATATTCATTGGATGCACCGCCTGAAATTTTGGCGCGCGGCTGTTTTCTACTGGAAGATTTTGGCGCGCGCGCGGCACTGGCTCTCTCTCAAATAATGCCGCCAACCCTCGCGGCGAACAATATGCCCTCCCCGACCCTCTGCACCATCATCGCCAAAAATTTTCTGCCTTACGCGCGGTGTCTGACTGATTCGTTTTTGACTCATCACCCCGATGGGCGCGTATTCCTCTTGCTGATAGATGAGATCGAAGGATGTTCCGCGCACTTTTTGCGTTGGTGGCAGCAGCATCTCCTAAAATATTGCGTAATTGATCTCTCGCGCAACTTGTTTGTAGATCAACGTTGGATCGATTTAGTGCCGGGACTTTTTTCTGGAGTCGTCATACTGCGTGATGCAGGTTACAACGCCGCCCATTGGAATATCTCCTATCGGCGTCTACATCGCATTGGCGATCAATGGCACGCCAACGACGTGCCTCTTGTTTTCTTTCACTTTAGCAGCTTGCAGCCGGAAAACATTAGCGTAATTTCTACGCACCAAAACCGTTACACCCTCAGCGATCTGCCCGCCCTCCGACCCTTATTTGAACAGTACCATGACGCGCTTTTTTCCAACGGCTACGCCACTGCGTGCCACTGGCGTTACACATACAGCCGCTTTGACAACGGCGTGCCTGTCGCCGACGATATGCGCTATATCTGGCGCGATCACGACGGTGAAAGTCGTTGGCATCAACCATTCAACACGCAAGGCGATGATTCTTTTTTCAACTGGCTCAATGCCCCTGCCTATCACGTTACGCAAACACAGCCCTTGATCACACACCTCGCTCTGGAAATGTGCCGCCGCCGCCCCGATTGGCGAGACGCTTTCCCCGCCCCACTTAACTTCTCGCGCCAAGCATTCGCCCGGCATTTTGTGCGCGAGATGATTCGACAGAGCATACTCGATCCTGCGTTTGTGACGCCCATGCGTGAGAGTTTAGAATCATTTTTGCAAACGCCGTTCGCGATGCTCAGGCGGCGATTCTACGATCTCATCCGTAGTGTGCTGCGTCTAAAGACCTTCAAGGTTTTTAAAACCTTGAAGGTCTCGTCTGATAAGTCTCACCGAGATTGATTGACATGCCTCACATCGCAGTTGATCTCACGCCTCTCCGCGCCGATGGCTTCAATGGCGGCGTTAAACGCTACGCGCTTGGTCTTCTGCGCGTCCTTCCTCAACATGCTCCACAGCATCAATGGACTCTCCTCACCGCCGCAGAGACTCATGGCGAACTTGCTTATCTCGATTCGCTCAACGTGCATCGCCTCTGCGTGGCGCATAAAGTAACGCCCAGGCAAACAACGCCGCCGCTGAAACGTCGCCTTGCAAATTGGTCAGCCGCGCATTTACCCACGCCTGCCCTCAACGCGCTCAAATCTGTGTATCGCCTCGCGCGCCAAACATTGCCCGCGCTACCGTCTCTGCCTGTTCACGCCGATCTCCTCTTCTGCCCGTTCACGGGCCCCGCTTTTTACTCGCCGCGCACTCCTCTCGTGTGTGTGACCCACGATCTACAATATCTGGATCGTCCTTACTTTTTTGATTTGGAAACACGCTACTATCGTGATCTTCATTTTCGCCAAGCGATTCGCTTTTCATCTCATGTCATATCAGATTCGGATTTCACGCGTCGTTTGATCTTGAAACATTCACCGCTAGATTCGGCACAAGTGATCACGATCCCGATTAGCCTCTATGCTCAGGTGACGCCGCCACCGGTTAATGACGTTGAATCTTTTTTGCGCCGTTGGCAACTCGCGCGCGACTGCTTCTTGCTCTATCCCGCCAATTTTTGGCGGCACAAGAATCACGAAATGCTGTTGACGGCATTGGCGATGTATATTGCTGCCTATCCAGAATCACGGGTGCGTGTGGTATGCACCGGGCAGCCCGACAAGAGAATGTCGCAGATTCAAGAGGCGGCATCCCGAATGAATCTGGCAGATCGAATCATCTTCACCGGGTTTATATCCGACCAAGAATTAAATTCGCTCTACGTTTCGTGCCGCGCCGTGATCTTCCCTTCGCTCTACGAAGGGTTTGGTCTGCCGGTGTTAGAAGGGATGGCTTTTGGAAAACCTGTGGTATGCGGTTCGTTAACCGCCTTGCCCGAAGTGGTTGGCAATGCCGCGTTGTTTTTCGATCCGCGCCAGCCGCGTGAAATTGTTTCGGCGATTCATCGTGTGATGAGCGATCCACTTTTAATTTCCGATCTCGTCGAGCGTGGGCGCAAACGTTTGACGGAGTTAGGGGACGCGACTCAAATGACAAAAAATTACCTACGTGTGTTTGAGTTGGCGATGAGCAAAAAATGAGAATCGGTTTTGACGTTAGCACCATCGGCGGGATGAAAACAGGTTGCGGCTACTTCACCGACTCGCTGCTGAGCCATCTCGCCGCGCTCGATTCGCAAAACGAGTATTTGCTCTATCCCACTTTTGGCGATCACTATTGGCAGCCGGACTGGCGCAAAACTTTTCCGCATTTGCACCGCTCCAACTTTAAACTTGGCTTAGCGCACCCTACTTACACTGCCATGCAATCATTTTGGAGCGACCCGCCGCCCGACTTTGAAGCGCAATTAGGAAACCCTCACATCCTCCACGCCAATAATTTTTTCTGCCCGACTGCCGCCCGCGCCGCGCGTGTTGTTTACACACTCTACGATTTGTCTTTCATCGAGCATCCCGATTACACACTTGAAGAAACGCGCGTCGCGGCATTTAATGGCGTGTTCAATGCCAGCCTCTATGCCGATCATTTAATAGCGATCTCTCATTACAGCCGCGATCATTTTCTGCAAACTTTTCCGCGCTGCGCGCCTGAAAAAATAGATGTCGTGTATCCGGCGAGCCGCTTTCTAACACCTGACAGGTCTGTTTACAATTCGGCACGCGTTAAATTCGCCAAGACCGGTCAGGCATGGAACGCCGCGCGCGCTTTGCGGGCAAACGAATTTTGGTTAAGCGTTGGCACGTTGGAGCCGCGCAAGAATCATGATCGCTTACTGCAAGGATATGCCGCGCTCAAGGCAAGTTGCCCCCAAATTTTTCCACTGGTGTTAGTTGGCGCGCGCGGCTGGTTGATGGATGATTTTGAGCAGAAGATTATTTCGTTAGGTTTGCAAAACAACGTCATCGTGTTGGGCTATGCCGACGATTTCACATTGCACTGGCTCTATCAAAACTGTTTCGCGTTTTTGTATCCATCACTCTTTGAGGGATTCGGTCTGCCGGTGTTAGAGGCAATGAGCTTAGGTGCGGCGGTCATCACCTCTAACGTTACTTCGCTGCCGGAGATTGTGGGCGACGCCGGGATATTGCTTGACCCTTTGCGCGCGGACGAAATCGCCCAAGCCATGCAGAGTCTATTGCATGATTCAAAGTTACGGGAGCAACTGAAAACCAAAGCGTTTGAGCGCAGCCAAAAATTTTCTTGGGACACAGCGGCGCGTCAGGTGTTAAAGATATACGAGTCGCTCGCTATATGACTGCTCCCGTCGTTTCCATCGTCACCCCGTCGCTCAATCAAGCGCAATTCATTCGCGCCACGATTGAGTCTGTCTTGGGGCAGGGCTATTCGCCGTTGGAGTATTGGGTGGTGGATGGCGGCTCCACCGACGGCACGTTGGAGATTCTGCGGGGATACGGTGAGCAGTTGAATTGGGTCTCCGAACCCGATGAGGGTCAGGCGTCGGCTATCAACAGAGGCTGGCGGCTGGCGCGAGGAGAGATCATCGCTTATCTCAATGCAGATGATGTTTATTTGCCGGGAGCGATTGATCGCGTGGCAGAATTTTTTGCCGCGCATCCCGGCGTGGACATTGTTTACGGCGATTGCGATTACGTTGACGCCACCGGACGATTCATTCAAACCTATCCGACGCGCGTTTATGATTATGTTGATTTCGTTCGCTCGACGATTGATTACATCCCTCAACCCGCCGTGTTTTTGAGGCGGCGCGTATTAGAGTCGGTAGGCTATTTAGATGAACGGTTGTCGCTTGCGATGGATTTTGATTACTGGCTTCGCGCCGGACTCTCGCGCGCGTTTGCTTATCTCCCCGTGCCTTTAGCCGCCTTGCGAGTGCATCACGGCGCAAAATCTGTCAGCCACTTAAAAAGCTTTGCCAGTGAGTTGGTGACGATCTATCATCGCTTGTTCTTGCGCGACGATTTGCCCGACTTGGTGCGGGCGATTCAATCTCAGGCGATGAGCAACATTTATTATCGCGCCGCCTCGTGCGCCTTTTGGTCGGGACAGGATGATTCGGGTGCGCGGCAATACGCGCTGCAAGCGTGGCGCTATCGTCCGCTAAATGTGCGCCCGCCGCTTGTGCTGGCGTTTAGCGGCAAGTGGGGGCGTGAGATTCTCACACGCTGGCGCGGCAATCCTTTTTTGTTGCGTTGGTGATTACGGTTCGCGCCGCAGTTGGACTGCCGCCGCAACCGTGATAGCTGCTTGCGAAAATGATCACTATGAGATTAATCACCATTGCCGTGCTATACGGTTACACACTGCACATCGGCGGAGTAGAGTCGCATTTGCTCTCGCTCTTTCGCAACGTGAAAGGTGTCTCGTGGCAAGTGTTCGCTCACGCCTCACCGGAATTTAAAGCCCGAGCGGGTTCGTGGAGCGTGTCGGTGATAAATGAATCCATTGCTCACAGATTCGACGTGATCGGCTGGTTCCGTTTTTTTCGCTTCATCCAAATCCATCACCCGGATGTGATTCACATTCATAGCCCCAACATTTTTTTGCCTGGCGTTTTCGTCGCGCGCATTTCGCGCATCCCGTGTGTGCTGACGATCCACTTGCCCGCCTATTATTTTGTGCATGGCGAGAATCCGTCTGCGCGTTTCAAACGGGGGTGGTATCGGTGGATAGAACGGGCGGCGCAGCTTCTTGCCGATAGAACGATCTACGTTTCATCACGAGTCTATGAAGAAGCGAGATCGTTGGAGATTGTTACTCCCGCGCGCGCTTGCTTGATCGAGAACGGAGTAGAGATCAAGGCAGACGATGTGAGAGGCAGCCCTTTGACTCGTCACGATGTCATAGTGTGTTGTGTCGGGCGGTTAGAATATCAAAAGGGGGCGGATATTTTGTTAGAAGCTGTATCGCTCTTATCTCAACGATTAATAGACGTGCGCCTGATCATAATCGGAGACGGCAACCTGCAGGCAGACTTGGCGACGATGTGTGAATCTCTTGGGATTCAATCTCTGGTCACATTTACCGGATTTCAAACCGATGTGTCTAATTATCTAATGGCGAGCGATATTTTTGTGCTGCCTTCACGTTACGAAACCATGTCTATCGCTTTGCTTGAAGCGATGGCAAGCAGCTTGCCGTGTATCGTGACAAATGTTGGCGAGAACGCGCAACTCATCACCGATGGTGTGGAAGGTTTTGTCGTTCCCCCCGAAGATGCAGAAAAACTTGCAGACGCTCTGGCGAAATTGGTCGCCGCTCCTGATCTGCGCCAGCGCATGGGGCAAGCGGCGCGAATCAAAGTTGAGCAATATAGCGGGGAGCGCATGGCAGAGAAAACATTTAGCCTGTATCAATCGTTGTTGAAATGAAAATCACCGCCCTCATCCCCGCCCATAATGAAGAAGAGGTGATCGCTCACACGATCGCCAACCTGCGCGCGGCGAATCCCGATTCGATCATCGTCATCGCCGACGGGTGCGCCGACTCTACCGCGCAGCGGGCAGAGGCGAGTGGGGCGATTGTGTTTCAACGCAATGCTCTTCAGACTTCGGAAGTCTTGGGGAAGGGCGGGGCGTTAAGGTGGTTGTTCTCCACAGACCTTGCGGGTCTCGAAGACCCGCGAGGTCTGTTCGTTATCTTCGACGCCGACTCTACCGTGACCCCAAACTTCTTCGCCGAAGTGCGGCGCGCGTTTGAGGGAGGGGCGCAGGTGACGCAAAGTTTTGTGGCTCCCATCATTCCGGATGCGTCATTGCGAGTCTTCGAGAAGCAATCTCAAAGCGAGACCGAGATTGCTTCGCAAAGAACGCTCGCAATGACAGTACCCACCCTCGCCGCGTATTCCGAAATTCTCTCGCAAGTATTCGACGACGACGTGCGATCTCGTTTGGGTTGGAGTGTGCCGTTGCGCGGCACAGGCATGGCGTTCCGCGTTGAACTGTTGCGCGAACTATTACCGCACGTTCACACTCGCACTGAAGATATTGAACTCTCGCTGTTGTTAGCTCAACGCGGTGTGCGCGTGAAGTTTTTGCGCGATGCCGTTGTGTATGACCCCAAGCCGCGCGATGCCGCCCGAGTTTCGCGTCAACGGGCGCGATGGCTGCAAGGGCAGATGCAAGTGTGGCGTAGTTATTGGAAAATGATTCTGCATTTGTTATTGCGCGGCGCAGAGATGGGGTGGTTGTTGAGCGCGTTACTGCTCAAGCCCAAAACATTTTTTATCGTTCTCAAGTTCGTCGTTTGCGTTGTCTCGCTTTTCTTGCCGATTCATTTTCTGATCAAACTTCTGTTTGCTTTCCCCTTCATTGCCGAAATTTTTTATTACAGCTTCGGTTTAATGTTCGTCCCATCGCAAGATCGTTCCCGTTACGCTTCGGCATTGCTGCGCGCGCCGTTGTATGTTGTGGTGTGGGCGCAAAGCCTGATCACTGCCATGCGCGAGCGAGACAGATGGTTGAGTGTGAGGCATTAGCGAAAGACACCGAGTGTCTCGCAAAGCGCCCCGCAGCGAAGCGGAGTGGGTGAGACACTCGGTGCCTGAGGAAATCGAATGATCTCCATCATCATCCCCTGCCGCAACGAAGCGCGATACATTGGGCAAATTTTAGATGCGCTGCGCGATCAAGACTTCACCGATTTTGAGGTGATCGTCGTGGATGGCGACTCGGACGATGAAACTGCTAACATCGTTCAGCAGTATTCCGCGCAACAACAACCCCTCCGCCTCAAACTGATTCGCAATCCTCAACGTTCTATTCCAACCTCACTTAATCTAGGAATCAAAAATGCACGCGGCGAGATCATTGTGCGGCTGGATGGTCATTCGCTCCCGGCGAAAAATTATTTGAGCCAGTGTTTGAAAGCGTTAAACGCATCGGGGGCAGAGGTGGTGGGCGGGGCGTGGGATGTGAAGGCGGGCGATGATACGGTGATCGCGGCGGCTATCGCGGCGGCAGTGAGCTCGCCGTTGGGCGCGGGTGACGCGGCGTATCGTTTGAATCAGAATCAGGCGCGAGAGGTGGATACGGTTCCCTTCGGATGTTTTCGTCGTGAGACGTGGGAGAGAGTCGGCGGTTACAACGAAGAGCTATTCGCCAATGAAGATTACGAATTTTATTTTCGCTTGCGTCAGCGCGGCGGACGAATCTTTTTCGATCCAGAAATTCGCTGCGAGTATTTTGCGGTTCTAACTTTACGCGCGCTGGCGCAGCAGTATTGGCGTTATGGATGGTGGAAGGCGCAGATGCTGAGGCGGCATCCCCGTTCGATCCGCGCGCGGCAATTGATTCCGATTGCCTGGTCGGCGCTGAGTCTCATCGCCTTGATCATTCCGCCGTTATGGATCGTGTGGGGAATTTATTTAACGGTTGTGCTGATCGAATCGTGGCGACGCGCGCGAGAGGCGCGACACATTCTGCCTCTTGCCTGCGCGTACGTGATCATTCACTTGACGTGGGGCTGGGGCGCGTGGGTTGGATGGATGAAGCGAGCGACTCGTTAAGTGGCGCGCGCCGCGGCTAACAACGTGCGCGTGCTGTGCAGACGTTCCATCGCCGCCTTCGCCGTTTCGCGCATCAGGCGATAGGCGAGCGCGGTGTCTACTTCGCACAAGGCGCGCAGGGCATCGCCGGAAATTTTTATGGCGCAGGTGGGCGTATGCGCGCGCACGGTGGCGGTGTAGCGATACGGTTCGATCAATGCTGAGATGCCGACGATGTCGCCCGGCGCAAATTCATCAATGTGAAATTCTTTGCGCGTCTTGGTGTGGTTGTGATCGCTGACGACGTAGAGATGGTCTACGCTGCCCTCGACCAAAAAGAAAAATGAGTCGGCGGGCTTCTCGGTTTCTAAAAGAGTCTCGCCTTCCTTGTAAGAAACTTCTTCGGCGATCATCGCCACCGCTTTAAGTTCGGCGTCGGTCATAAAACCGAAAAACGGGTAGCGCCGTAAAATTTCAGGTGAGATCATAATGTGTCTCCTTCTCTAACAGCAGCAACACTTCATCCGCCGCGCGCGGCACGGCGGCTTCCACTTGGGGTGAGAGCTCTTCGCTGAAGTCGTGAATTTTTTCTGCCTCAATGCCGATAATGATCACGTCGTGTGGCAAGTGCGCGCCCATCGCTTTACCGGCGGCGATGGCGGTTTGCAGTGAGGCGTCGTGCGCCGATGACGTGTGCAGGGTGGAATGTTCGGTGAGTTCGTTTAAACGGAAGAGGCTGACTGTGCCGATAGGTTGATGGGTGATGACGGCGTCAATGAGGATGGCGCGATCGTAGCCGATGAGATGTTCCATCAAGGTGATGCCGCCAACCGCCGCGCAATCTACATCTACACTTGAATCATTGATCTGCTCTTGAACCGCCTCGACCACGCGCCAGCCGACTCCATCGTCGCCGAGAATCGGATTGCCCAGACCGATCACTAAAGTTTTCATTTGAGAGAGTCTGCTCTGCAAATTTTTAGGCTTCTTTGCCTTCGTATTTGAACGACACTTTGATCTTGGCGCGATAGGCGACCACTTTGCCGTCTTCGAGCTGCATGTCGAGTTCGACGACTTCGGCGACACGCAGCTCACGCAACGATTGCGCGGCACGACCCACTGCGACGGCGGCGGCTTTCTCCCATGACTCGGTGCTGGTGCCAACCAATTCGATTACTTTATAAACGCTCTCTGCCATAGCATCCTCCGTGTCCAATCTCTACTCTCCAATCTCCAATCTCTAATCTCTAATCTCCAATCTCTACTCTCCAATCTCCAATCTCTACTCTCCAATCTCTACTCTCCAATCTCCAATCTCTAATCTCCAATCTCTAATCTCCAATCTCTACTCTCCAATCTCCAATCTCTAATCTCCAAACCCCCTTCCGCAATCCGCATTCCGAAATCCGCAATCAGAAATTTGTTCATTATCTTCAATCCCTCTTCACCACCTCAATCACCTCGCCTTTTGCGTTTCGGATCGTGAGTTGCAAAGGCATCTGCCCGGGTAACGAGTGCGTGGCGCAGCCAAAGCATGGGTCGTAGGGGCGGAATGCCATCTCAACCCGATTCAGAATCCCTTCGTTGACGACCACGCCCTTCTTTATAAAAGACTCTGCCGCTTTCTTGATGGACATGCTCATCGGGGCGTAGTTGTTCGTCGTGCCGACGATGAGGTTCACTTGGGTCAATACGCCGCGTTCATCTGTCCAATAGTGATGCGTGAGCGTGCCGCGCGGCGCTTCCACAATGCCCACGCCTTCGGTTGGCTTTTCGGTGGGGATGGTGTGGAAGTTGGGCGAAGTGATCTCCGGGTCGGTGGCGAGTTCGACGATGCGCTCTGCCGCGTAGAGTAATTCGATCAGGCGCGCCCAATGCGTGGCGAGACGTTGATGCACCGGCTTGCCGCCCAGCGTGGAGTAAAACTTTTCGTATTCTTCTTGGGCGAGAGGTGTTGCCATACCGTCACTGGCATTGAGGCGCGAGAGCGGGGTGGCGCAATACACGCCGGAATCTTTTCCGTCCACAAAACCTTTCCAGCCGATCTTCTTGAGATAGGGGAACTTGAGATACGTCCAGGGTTCGACGTGTTCTGCTATCCATTCGGTGTATTCGTTGGCGGCATACTTGCCGAGGCGTTTACCATCGGGGTCTACCACGCTCACTTTGCCGTCGTAGAAATTCACTTTGTTATTTTCATCCACTGTGCCGATGTAGTAAGTGTGATGAGTATAGATGTCGCCGATGATCAAGTCTACGTAGGCTTTGTTGCCTAGCACAATTTTGTTGAAAAGATCAATGCTGAACTGCGCGAACTCGATCCCCCAGCGTCCCATCTGTTCGATCTCTTTGCGTTGTTCTTCGGTGATGCCTTTGGTGAGTCCGCCCGGAATGGACGTGCAGGGATGCACTTTGCGCCCGCCGATCATCTCGACGATGGTGTGACCATACTTGCGCGCTTGAATCACTTTGCCGCCGATCTCTAAACCCACTTTGTGAATCACGCCTAAGATATTTCGCTCGGCAACAGGCGCATCGGGTCCCATCACAAAATCGGGACCGCCGAGAGCGTAGAAGTGTGTGGTGTGATCGGTGAAATAGAATCCGCTATAGAGCAGTTCACGAAGTTTTTTGGCAGTGGATGGCGGGTCAACGTGGTACACCGCGTCGGCGGCTTTCGCTGCCGCCATATGGTGCGCTTCGGGGCAAACGCCGCAAATGCGATTCGTCAACAACGGCATCTCTTCCACCGGACGCCCGACGCAGAATCGTTCAAAGCCGCGCAGTTCGGGAATCTGAAAATAAGTGTTGGCAACATTGCCATCTTCATCCAAAAAAATTTCGATCTTGCCGTGACCTTCTAATCGGGTGATGGGGTCAATGGTTAGGCGCTGCATAGTTCCTCCATGCAGTAATTAGTAATTGGTAATTACCAATTACTAATTACTTTTCACAGTCTTGCTTCCACGCAATAATGATCCCGGCAAACTGAAACGATAAAACTGTCCGGCGGGATCGGCGATGCCGTCAATTACATTTTCAATTTCTTGCGGAGTGTTGCCGTCAATCACCGACGCAAACGATGAGATGAGTCGTGAGCCGTAGTCCATCACGCCTTCGGCGGGACCGTAACAGCCGATGCACTGCGCGCCTGCTGCCGGACACAACGCGCCGCAGCCGCTTCGTGTGGCGGGTCCGTTGCACGGAATCCCTTGCTCCAATAAACACAACGCCGGATCGGGATGAGTCAGTTGAATGCGCGTGAAGTATTTGATCTTCTTCTCGTTGCGCGTGCGTTTACATTCATCGCACACGGTGGAGTTGCCCACGCCAATCGTCGCGCCCGGTGGCGGCAGAGTCGCTTTGCCTTGCAGTACTTGAATCACCAGATCGATCACAGCGGCAATCTGATGTGACTCGGGCGGGCAGCCTGGCATGAAGTAATCCACTTTCACCACTTGTTCAAGCGTCTTCAATCGCGGTAACAAGTTCGGGATGTGAATCTCGCCTTCGGGCGCGGGATATCGTGTTTGCAATTTAATTTCGCTGCCGTTGTCGGTGGTGAGGGTGTGGAAAGCGGTGTGAATGATCTCGTCTACGTTGCTGAAGTTGGCGAGCCCGGGTATGCAGCCCTCACAGGCGCACGATCCAAAGGCAACAAGGATTTTCGATTTGCGGCGCATCAGCTTCGCCATCTTTTCGTTTTCATCGTTGCGGATGCCGCCGTTGAACAGCGTCAGCAGGATCGATTCATCTTCCATCGCTTCGACATCTTTATACTTGGCGTCCATCGCCACGGGCCAAAAAACCACGTCGAAGTTGGCGTCCACGTCTAAAATTTTTTCGTGGATGTTCAACACGGCGATCTCGCATCC
>JACRLA010000441.1 GCA_016215145.1 Chloroflexota bacterium | reverse complement strand
CATATCAAAAGTGTGGTAGGCGGCGGCGGCGTCTTCAATTGCTACCTGCAACAACGTGCGCGCGGTAGGGTCCATCGTCGTGTCCCACAATTGCTCGGCGTTCATCTCGCCTAAACCTTTATAGCGTTGAATAGTTGCTTTGTCCGCGCCCGCGCCGATCTCCTTCAACGTTTTATCTTTCTCGGCGTCGCTATACACATACTTCGCCGTCTTCTTGTGTTCGATGCGATACAACGGCGGTTGGGCGATATACAAATACCCACCTTCAATCAGCGATTGCATGTAACGGAAGAAGAACGTCAACAACAATGTGCGGATGTGACTCCCGTCAACGTCAGCATCGGTCATGATAATCACACGGTGATACCGTAGCCCCGTTAAATCAAACCCCTCGCCGATGCCTGTGCCAAGCGCCGAGATAAGCGACTTCACCTCGTTGTTGCCCAAAATTTTATCAAGTCGCGTGCGTTCGGTATTTAAAATTTTTCCGCGCAGAGGCAAGATGGCTTGGAAGTGGCGGTCACGTCCTTGCTTGGCTGAGCCGCCGGCCGAATCGCCCTCGACGATATACAACTCACACTTCGCCGCGTCGCGCTCCGAGCAATCGGCGAGCTTGCCAGGCAGAGTCATACTCTCTAATGCCGATTTGCGAATGACAAGATCGCGCGCCTTGCGAGCAGCATCACGCGCCCGCGCCGACGTTAAACATTTTTCGACAATCGCTTTTGCTTCACGCGGGTTCTCTTCAAGGAACGCGCCGAGCGATTCGACGACGACTCGCTGCACCGCCGTCGCCACTTCGGGGTTCATCAACTTCACTTTCGTTTGCGATTCAAATTGCGGCTCACGATGTTTAACGCTGACAATCGCCGTCACACCTTCGGCGGTGTCGTTGCCGGTGAAGTTGGGATCAGACTCTTTAAGCAGACTCGCTTTGCGGGCGTAGTCGTTTAAGGTTCGGGTCAGGGCTGTCCGCAACCCCGTGAGGTGCGTGCCGCCGTCCGGGGTGTTGATGGTGTTGGCAAACGAGAAAAGTGATTCGGCGAAAGCGTCCGTATATTGAATCGCCACTTCGATCCCCACGCCGTCCACTTCCTTCTCGGCATAGATGACGGGATGCAGAGATTCTTTACTGCGATTGAGATAGCGCACGAAGGAGCGGATGCCGCCTTCAAAGTGAAAAGTGATCTCGCGCTCACTGCGTTCATCCATGAGTTGAATCGTCACCCCTTTGGTAACAAACGACATCTCGCGGAATCGCTGCGCCAGATTTTCAAATTTGAATTCGTTTTCTTCTTTGAAGATTGTCGTGTCGCGCAAAAATTTTGTGGTGGTGCCGGTGCCATCTGCCTTGCCCGTCGCCTTCACCAACCCTTGCGCCACGCCGCGTTTATAGCTTTGATAAAACTCTTTTCCTTCACGCCTCACCCACACTTCGCATGAATCTGAAAGTGCGTTCACTGCGCTGACGCCGACACCGTGCAAGCCGCCCGACACTTTGTAGCCGCCTCCACCGCACTTGCCGCCGGCGCCGATGATCGTCATCACCCCGTCAAGCGTATCCATTGGCTTGCCTTTGGAATCTTTTTTGGACGGGTGAGGACCGACCGGGATGCCGCGTCCGTTATCCTCAACGGTGACGGCATTATCTTTGTGGATGGTGACTTTAATCGTGTCACATACACCCGCCAGCGCTTCATCAATCGAGTTGTCCACAACTTCGTAGACAAGATGATGCAACGCCTTAATATCCGTGCCGCCGACATACATGCCGGGGCGCTTGCGGACGTGTTCGATGCCTTCGAGGGCTTGAATGGATTCGACGCCGTAATTATTTTTCTCTGCCATAGTTTTGGAAGTTGGATGTTAGAAGTTGGATGTTGGAATCCAATCTCTAATCTCCAATCTCTATCATCTAATTTTCTGACTTCTCACTTCAACCCACCAACGGTATCGGTCTTTGTAAAACACAAACGTCGCCGCAACGAGGGCGGTAGACACAAACGCATGACCGCCAATCGCCGCCAGCGTTAACCACGAATCTTCGGCGGGCAGTGACCACAAATATCCGAGCCCCCAGTTGAGCACAAAGGTGAGTATATACAAGCCCATCACCGGAAACAAATTAAATTGCACGAGACGCATACTATCCCACATCGCGCCCCACACTGAACGATCTCGCAGCACCATGCCGTGCCAGGTGAAGGCGATGTAAATCCATAACCACATCGCCATCGCTCCCCAGATCGAAACACCTATCGCCGCCAGCCCGACGTTGATTAATTGCAGCAGACCAATGACCAAAAGAAACGGCACGCTGATAATGCCGCCCATCAACATGACGAGCAACACAAAGACCACAAGCTTCGCCCAGTTGATGATGCTGCGAACGAGCAAGTCGTTCAACGTCAACGGCCGCTCACGCAGTGACGACGCCAACACGTTGTAATAGATCGCCCCCAACAACAACCCGATCAATGAAAAGGTGATCACAAAGAACAACATCAACAATCCATTGTCGAGCGAGAGTAACAGCGGCTTGCCGTTTGGCGACAGGGTTGGCAGTTCGGCTGACATGAGACTCGGCACGCCCACGGGCCAAGTGCTGAACAGAGTAAAGAGATTTGTCTTCTCACCCATGATGCGCCACATCTCCACGATTGCCTGACGGTTTTGATCGCTGGCGGCGTCCGGCGCTGGCGCAGAGTTCACCAGATTGATCAACTGTTGAATCAGTGGATTAATGGACAGGCGGGGACCCAGCCACAAAAATAAATCAAACGCCAACGGAAAAAAAACCGCAGGCAACCGCGAAGCGGCAGTCTCGAAACCACCCGTAAGCGATTCGATCACGCCGACGGGTGGTTTTATTTCAGAATTTGTTTGCAACATCACGATAAATGATTCTACCATGATACAATCGGAACGGCTTGATAGATCATCACGAAGACACCAAGACTCTAAGGCACTAAGTTTAAAATCTTTGTGACTTCGAGCCTTTGTGCCTTTGTGTTTTAAAAAAGAGGATGCTTTTCTAAATGGAACAATTCATCATCGAAGGCGGCACACCACTAACAGGCACGGTGCGCCCCGCCGGAAATAAAAATTCTGCCTTGCCGCTTCTGGCGGCGAGTCTGTTAACCGATCAGCCCGTCACTCTGCATAACGTCCCTCGCATCCGCGACGTTCTCACCATGCGCCAACTCATTGAAGATGTCGGCGCGATCATCACCGAGATCGATCCGCACACCTGGCGCATTGAAGCGAAGACGCTGAATAAGACCGAACCCGACCCGGCGTTGTGCCGAATCATCCGCGCCTCTTTACTCCTTGCCGCCCCTCTTCTCGCGCGGCGCGGACACGTTGAACTGCCTCTGCCGGGCGGCGACGTGATCGGGCGGCGGCGCATCGATTCGCATTTGATCGCCCTCAAAGAGTTGGGCGTGGAAGTTAACTTCAACGCGCGGATGCAGCTCAAAGTAACTCGCTTGCACGGCGGAAAAATTTTGATGGACGAAGCCAGCGTCACCGCCACCGAGAACGCCATCACCGCAGCCGTGTTAGCCAAAGGCACGACGCACATTCACAATGCCGCCTCCGAGCCGCATGTGCAAGAGCTGTGTCACTTCCTCAACCAGATCGGCGCGCGCATCAGCGGAATCGGATCGAACACCCTTGAGATCGAAGGCGTAGAAAAATTAAACGGCGGCGAGTTCACCATCGGCGCGGATTATATGGAAGTGGTCAGCTTCATCGGCGCGGCGGCGGTCACGCGCGGTGAGATTCGGATCAAAGATGCGGGCGCGGAATATCTCGACATGACTCGCCAGGTGTTCAACCGTCTCGGCGTGCAGTGGACAACCGAAGGCGACGATATTCTCGTCCCCGCCGATCAACCTCTCACTGTCACCGCCGATTACGGCGGCGCCATCCCCGAAATTAAAACCAATATCTGGCCCGCCTTTCCGACAGACCTGACCAGCATCGCCATCACCGTTGCCACGCAAGCAAACGGCTCGGTGTTGTTCCACGATTGGATGTATTCGGGGCGTATGTATTTCACCGACAAGCTAGCGGGCATGGGCGCGAAAATAATTTTGTGCGATCCGTATCGTTGTTTGATTCAGGGACCCAGCAAACTGCAAGGTGAGCGACTCGAGAGTCCGGACATCCGCGCCGGAATGAGTTTGCTGCTTGCCGCGCTGTGCGCCGAAGGCACGTCGTACATCCGCAACATCGAACAGATCGAGCGCGGTTACGAAAAGATTGATGAGAAGTTAAAAATGTTGGGGGCGAAGATCGAAAGAACGCAATCGTAAAACATTTTGTAGAGACGACCCGTTGGGTCGTCTCTTGCCGCCATCATTTCTGAGACGTTCCTTCTGAGACGTTCCTTCTGAGACGTTCCAACGGAACGTCTCTACGTTTAAACAACACCGAATGTTTTGCGAAACACTCGGTGTTTGATTCGCTCAAGGCGCTGCCGCGCAACGGAAACCGATAGAGTTATTGCTAAGTTCCGGAATGTCCCAAACGTGGCGATAGGATGTGCGTACGAAAAATTCAGTGTCATTCCACGCGCCGCCGCGCGCGATATGATATTTACCCGAAGTAGGTCCCGTTGGATTCTGTGAAGGCGAGTTGCTGTAATACTTTATATCAAACCAATCACTCACCCACTCCATCACATTGCCCGCCATATCCATCGCGCCATACACGCTGACCCCACTTGGATATTTCCCGACTTCAATAGTATCCCCCACGTTGTCATTGAAATTCAATTTACTTTTATCTGGCAAGTCTTTCCCCCAAGGATAATTACGCCCATCGCCGCCGCGCGCCGCCTTCTCCCATTGTGCTTCCGTCGGCAATTGACGACCCGCCCATTTGCAATACACGCTCGCCTCGTCCCATGACACATAGATCACAGGATAATCATCAAATTGCGAATTGCCATAATAGCTCGAATGGGTTGCCGAACTCTTTTGAGATGGCGCAGAACATCTCCCCGTTTTGACGCACAAAATATACATAGCATTCGTCACTTCAAACTTGTCAATCCAAAACGCATCCAGTCTGATCGTGTGGGTGGGTTTCTCATCATCCTCGTAAGCGTCGCTCCCCATCGTAAACGATCCAGCCGGCACATACATCATCGTCATGCCATCAATTTTTGAAACTTGTGTAGAGCCAATACGCAGCGCAGGCGTGGGCGTAAAGGTTGGCGGCTGAGGCGTGCGCGTCGCGGTTGAGGACGGAGTCCGCGTCAAGGTCGGCGTGGATGTCCGGGGCGAAGTCAGAGTCGTCGGTATCGCGCTGCGAGTCAGAGTCGGCGTGCGAGTTGGAAGATCGGGGGCGTGCGTATCCGTAATAAGCGCCGCGTGAGTCGGTTCGTCGGTTGGCTTTTCTGGTTGACGCGGCGCAAATAGAATCATCGCGCCGATGATCACCGCGCCCACAACCACCGCCAGCCCGCTCACGATTGCCCCCGCGACAATGACTCCCGCGCTTAAACCCGAACCCGGTGGGGGTTTCGGAGTCGGCGGCGGGGGCGGCACGACGAGAAAATTTAAATTATGCTGACTGAACGCCGCGCCCACCTCATCGCCTAACGATTGGCGAATCTGCAAGGCTTGATTCAAAAGTGATCGCGCCGATTCGATCCGCCCCGCGCCGATCTCCCGCGTTCCCATTTGGTGCAGCGCCCACCCCTCCACGGCGCGGTTGCCGCCACGCTTCGCCGCATCCAGCACACTCGCCAGCGTTGCCTTCCACACATCCCACAACCCGCGCAGAGTCAGATACGGGTCCATGCCGCGCCCCAGCGCGATCACATCTTCCACGCGATTCAGATCGCTCGCCCACTTGATCGCGCCCAATACGTTGCCCAACTCGTCAGCGTGCAATTCAAAATTTTTCGGGTGAGTCGCGATCACATCGCGCAAATAAAAAATGATCTGCGATTGGATCGCGTTCTGGTCTACGTTACGCTTAACGATCTCGCGCATCGCCGGATCGATTCGTAAACGCGGGCTGTTAGCATGAAGCAGTTCCATCGCCTTTAATTTTTCAATGGAGGCTTCACTGATATTCAACATCTTCGGGTCAACCGACACGCCATTGGCAACCGAAGCAATCGCCAACGCTTTCTTCTCGCTATCGCTCAACAAGGAGTAAGTCAACGAATACGCGCGTTCAATGCCCGCCTTCATCTTCTCTTTTGATTCGACCTTGGCATCCTTCAGCGCATCGCGCACCCGATCCAACGCGAGATTATTCGCCATCATCACATTGGCAACGGTCACAATCGCCAATGGGCAATCGCCGAGCAGTTCGCAAATAGAATCAAGGATCGGTTTCAGCCCTTCGCTCAATGTCACATCGGTGTTAAGCGCAAAAAGTTGGATCGATTCGTCGCGGGGCAATTCTTTCAATGGGAGTCCAACGTCTCCGACGTTGGGCGAAGCGGGATACTTCGCACTCCGAATGATCGCCCCTTGCGGAAAAAGATCGGGCAGGGTCGAAAGTTGTTTCGCGGAAAAGCTAAGATTATCAAAAATGACAAGCGGCTTGGTGTTGCTGAGGTAGGTGCGGGCGGTTGTGGCGTTTACTTTTAACGGCGGCTCTGATTCATACAGCGCGTCGAACATGCGCTGAACCACATCGTCAAAGCCCAAGGCGTTGCCATCCTCGTCAGCGCCTTCCATCAGGAGAACGCCGTTGGGCATCTGGCTGGCGGCGTCACCCGCGGCGGCTTTTTTGATCAAGGCTGACTTGCCGACTCCGCCCTCACCGTAGATCGTGATCGCTTCGCGCGCTTGAATCCATTTCTCAACTTGATTCAATTCGCCAACGCGATTCACAAAGCGGCGCGGGGCGCGCGGTGGCTGCGGCATGGCGTCGCGCAGCTTCACGCGCGGCGCGGCGTGTTTGTAAACTATCGTGCCGTGATTAGTATTGACGACAAAATTAGTGTCGCCTACTACAATGCTGCCTTCAACGTTGCCGTTAACTGTGATTGTCATGGAGTTATCCAAACGTATTGCGTATTGCGTATCGCGTATCACCCCTTTG
>JACRLA010000445.1 GCA_016215145.1 Chloroflexota bacterium | reverse complement strand
TGCGAGACTTCGGAAGTTTCGAGTTACGCCGTCAACGTGCCGCGCAGCCAATCGCCGATGAGCCAATACTTGAAGTCGTCACCGTTGTTGCACTTCAACCCGCCGATGACGCCGTAAACCAACGCGCCCAACGGCAAAAAAGTGAAGAGGCAAGCGAAGGGCAAACACAACAAGCCAATGAAGATAGAGGCCAAGATGCCGGTGACTGCCCACACAAAGCCGATCAGAAAGCTGCCGCCAAGCCACCAAACCAATTGGAATACAAAGGCTTGCATGGATTGATAAGCAACGTAGCGTGAACGATCTTTGTAAAGGGCGTAGATGATGATCGGCGCAACCACGCCAAGAAAGCCCGTTACCAAATTAAGCAAAATGCTGAGGTGCGCCAACATCGCCCACAGTCGCTCGTCGGATTGCGACAACGGCATATTAAGATTCGGGGAGGGAGATTGCACGGTGGGTGGTTCGGTTGCCATGATGTTAATTCCAATCGAAGCGTTTTAGCCTCACGCCCAACCTTGGTTTTTAATAAAGTCGGTCAACGTCGGGATGGCGAACATCTCGCCTTGATAGGCTTTATAAGCGGGATATAACATCGCCAGCAAAATCACGGGCGCGCAAATGGCGCCGCAGCCTGCGGTGACAAATGAGATCGCCATGAAGCCGACCCACAACACCACGTTCAACGCCAAGCTTTGCACCGCATGAAATTTGAGGAATGGTTTTACTTTCATGGTGTCGGAGATCAAGATGATTAAACCGACTAATGGAATGGGATAACTGAGCGCCGCCATCAATTTGTCGTTGCTGTCCGAAGACGGCTCGCCCGCGCCTTGACTCGGCGACCCGCCAGCAGGCGGGGAGTTCTGATCTAATTGCTCGCTCATAGTTTAAATCTCCTGCCTCTCTTTAAACGTAGAGACGCTCTACGCGAGCGTCTCTAAAAAACCTCTTCGGCGTTAGGCTGCTTGCCAGAAGAATTCCATATCGCCCACGGCTTTGCCGCCTTTGAGCTTGCCACCGACAACGTACGCATCGTACGCGCCGACGAAGGGAATGATAAAGCCGACGCCGACGCACGACAGCACAATCGTGGCGACGATCAAGATCACACCTTTCTTGGTTTGCCCAAGATACATCTGCCCGACGCCACCGAGCAAGAGCAAGCTCAAGACTGCGGCGATGATCGGATCTTTGGGCGGGTCACTGGGTTGAATCTGATTTGTGGATTGCATGGTTTCCTCCTACAGGAAATAAAATTGGATGAACTACTTGAGTTACATTTTACGATATTTATTGCGAAACGCAACTACCTCATTACCTATTTATGAAACACCCGTTTTGTGGTTTCGATACGATAGATGCTAAAATCGCGGGCATGACTCGAATAGTATTTATGGGATCGCCCGCCTTTGCCGTGCCCAGCCTCAAAGGGGTTGCCGACTCCGTTGTGGGAGTGGTCACCCAGCCCGACCGACCCGCCGGGCGCGGCAAACAATTAACGCCCTGCCCCGTCAAACTAACCGCCCTCGACCTTGGTCTGCCGATCATCCAACCTGAAAAGTTGAAAGAGGCGATTGAACAACTTCAAACGTGGTCGCCCGATGTGATCGTGGTCGCCGCCTTTGGACAAATTTTACGCGCCAATGTTCTAAATCTTCCGCCGCATGGATGTGTCAATGTTCATGCGTCGCTCTTGCCGCGTCATCGCGGGGCGGCGCCCATCGCCGCCGCCATTCTCGCCGGAGATGCCGAAGCGGGACTGACGTTAATGAAAATGGATGCGGGCATTGATACCGGCGATATGCTAGCCACAAAATCAATCCGGGTTGAAGCGACGGATACCACAACCACTCTCACCGAAAAACTTTCGCATCTCGGCGCAGAGTTGCTCAAAGAAAAATTGAACGACTATCTCGACGGCAAGTTGACTCCGCTTAAACAAAATGACGAACTCGCCACGTACGCCCCAATGTTGAAAAAAGAAGACGGCTTGCTTAATTTTAGCCAGAGCGCAGTTGCGTTAGAAAGAAGAGTCCGCGCCATGAGCGATTGGCCCGGGGCGTACACGCTGTGGAAGGATGCTCCCCTTAAGATCATTCGCTGCCGCGCGCGTGGCGGCGTCACCGTAGAAAGCGGCAAGGTGATCAAAATCAAAAACGAGATCGCCGTCGGCACATCGGAGGGCATCTTGATCTTGGATGAAGTTCAACCCGCAGGCAAGAAGCCGATGAGCGCGATCAGTTTTGTGAATGGTAATCCGTCGTTTATGACTCAACCTTGAAGACCTCCGAGTTCTCGCGAAACGCCCCGTAGCGGAGCGGGTACGAACTCGGAGGTCTGGTTTTCTCCATCGTCTACTTGCTGTAGTATTCCGTCTTCGACACCGTCGAGTCAATGATCTCAAGATAATTTGCGCGCACAATCTTTACGCTCAAATTATGTGAGAACGACGCTCCCGTGCTAACAGGGTTGTTATAAGCAAAATTTTTCGTTCCCCAATCGCAATCGCTCGGCGAGCATTTGCCGTACGGGTGAAAAGTTAACTGCGCGCCCGATACGCCGATGATGATCTTGGTGATGTTGTTGGTTGCCGCCAGATTCGTCCACGTTCCAACCCAATCTGTCGCAACAGGTCCTTGATGAAAATCGTAGGTGTTGCCGCTTCTCACCGCGCGCAGTGTTCCCGATGACGGCACGGATAACACGTTGGTGCCAGACGCGCTAGAGAAATTGCTGACCGTGATCGTCGTTCCCGAAACGGTGCCGGTGCCAGTGCCCCACACACAATCCGTTGGAGAGCAGGCTCCCCATCCTTGCACACTGATCGCATTCGTAGAAGTTGCTGTGACGTTGAGCTGAGTGATGCCGCTCGTGTTCACATTGTTGTTGTACCAGTTGCCCGCGTAATGGCTGGCGCGTGAACCCAGCGGAATAATTACGAGAGGCGGGATCGTGACAAGAATTAATGGCGGAATGATAAGAGTTGCGCCGGGAGCAGCAGTGGGAGCAACCGTTGGCGGCGTGGTGGGCGCAGGCACGATGATTGAAACCGTGAGCGGGCTTCCATTCGTGCCAAAGGCGCTGCCGCCGGCGTTGGTCAATCGCCATTGACCGATGTACGTTCCTTGAGTCGCGGGCGAAGTTAAACTCACTGATAGATCAACCGTTGCACCCGACTCAACATTTGTTGGCATGGCAATCGCAGCCGGTCCGCCCAACTGCGCGCCGCCAACAAACTTCAATGAGTAGGTTGTGTTCCATGTGCAAGTGCCGATGTTCTGCACGCGCCACGTTTTTGTAAAAGCAGCAGGCGTGGCAAACGTTGTGCCATCCGGTATCGTGATGTCGGCGACATATTTTCCATCGTCAACACAACCGACCGTGCCTTGTGTTGCCGTAGGCGCAGAAGTAAACGTCGGCGCGGGTGTGGATGTTGCGGCAGAGGTGGGCGCAGCCGATGGAGCAGATGAAGCAGATGGAGGCGCGCCCGTTGGCGGCGCCACACTTGCAGCAGGTTGTGTCGGCAGGCTGGCTTTGGCGGTGCCACCGGCTTGAGTCAACACAGCGGCGAAAGTGCCAGTCGCATCAGGTGGAGTGTCGGCAACACCGGAGAGGTTGCACGCCAGCGACGCGATGATGAGAGCCACGAGCATAACGTATCGAACAAATTTAATCTTCATATTTTCTCACTTTCGTAAAACAGGTTTTGGAGATTCTAACAGAAATAATTCCCTATCAAGATACACCGAACACTCCTTTTTGGAAATAAAACTTCTGTTATACTTTTGAGGCGACGGAAGAAAAAAGCACGAAAAAAAGTATAGGAGCAACGCCATGCACCCAAAAACAAAAACGTTGAGTAAAAAGAAATTATCACTCAACAAAAAAATTGCTGTCCCCAACATTGTGGCGAATGTGTGCATTGCCGTCCTCACCGACACGGCAAACGAAACCACTATCAAAGCGTGCTTGCGAGCCGATGATCGCCTTTGGAAGAAGTATGGCATCTTGCGACTCGTCGGTGGTAGTAATCCGAAATACGTCAACAATCTTAAAGATGAAGCTCTGCCTTTGATCGTCAATGTTTTGAAAGGCGGCACACAATGAGCGCTGCTGCATTAAATCCACAACGCCCAGCCCAGTTCGGTTGGGCGTTGATATTTGTTGCGTTTGCTATTGCCATTATCACAACGCTCGCAATTAAAGTCATTCCTCAACCTC
>JACRLA010000444.1 GCA_016215145.1 Chloroflexota bacterium | reverse complement strand
GGCGGCGTGATCCAATAGCTCAACGCATTGAGGCGCGGGAACGCCATATCCTCGGCGCCAATGAGCAATGGCACAAAATAATTTCCTAACCCGCCGATGAGAGTGGCGACAGCCACCGCCACCATCACAATGCCGTGCATACTCATCACCGTGTTATAGACTTCAGGCGTGAAGAGCGCTTGCCCCGGCATCATCAACTCGATCCGCAACAACACCGCGAGTGTGCCTGCTGTGAAGAACAACAACATAAACGTCACCAGATACTGAATGCCGATGACTTTATGATCGGTGGAGAACATAAAATAACGCCGCACGCCATGCGACTTCAACGTTGGCGCAGGTTTGTTCTCCAACCCAAACCAACCACGCGCCCAGTGATCCCACACACCGACGCCTAACAACCAACACCCAAGCGCGACGATGTAGGCGACTGTGATCGTTACGTCGGAGCTCAGCGGCTTGCCCAATAACACCATCACGCCGATGCCCGCGCCGAAACCGATCAAACCGAAAACGAGACCCTTTATCCACGACATAAAGAAATCCTCCTTACTTGATGTTTGATGGCGCGATTATATGTGGGTTTTTCAATCTCATTGTGACCATATAAGTCCGATTTCGCGCTTGCACTACACCTGACAAGTCTTGCCCAATTTAACTCTCGCCAAATTGTGAACAGACCTGTCCGGTGTTGCATTCTCAAAAAACAAAGCCGCTTTTTCAGCGGCTTCATTTTGTTCAGTGATTCAATTTTGGAGTTTGGATTTTGGGGTTTTTGATTTTCTCTACATCATCCCCTGCATCAACTTCGTCAATGATTCTTTTGAGGGGCGAGTCACGGATGACGGCATGTGCGCCAACGGAGTCTCCGGTAGATCTTCGTAATCGCGCAAATCAGGTCGATCATTGTTGATGTAGATCAAACCGGTGACAAACAATTGATTCGTTTTCGCTTGCTCCATCAACGTGATCGCCGCCATGCGATTCGTCGGGTCGTGCGAGCGATCTACTTTCTTCAAAACGATCTTCGAGCCGTCGTGCAATTCAACTTCTTTCGCTTGACCTTCGTCGTAGTCCACCGTGATCTCTTCGTAGGAAGGCACAAAGGTCACGTCGAAGATGCGCTCGTTGTGAGTCTTGCCCCACGAATAAGATTTTGTAGAGTCATCTTTGTCGTTGAAGGTCACGCACGGGCTAATGATGTCTATCACTGCCGTGCCCTTGAACGAGAGCGCGGCTTTGAGGAGTTCGGTCACTTGTTTAGGATCGCCGGCAAACGCTCGCGCCACAAAGCCACAATCGGCGACCAAAGCTTCAAGGCAGAGATCAATGGGCGGCAGTTCGTTTAATCCAGCGTGCTTTAATTCTTGCCCCACATCTGCCGTTGCCGAGAACTGTCCTTTGGTGAGTCCATACACACCATTATTTTCTATGATGTAGAGCATCGGCACGTTGCGGCGCACAGCATGTTTGAATTGACCAAAACCAATACTGCCGGTGTCGCCGTCACCGCTAACGCCAATACCGGTCAACGTATTATTAGCAACCATCGCTCCTGTCGCCACCGATGGCATACGACCATGCAGTGAGTTGAAACCGTGCGAGCGACTCAAAAAATATGCCGGACTCTTGCTCGAACATCCAATGCCGCTAAACTTGGCGACGTATTCCGCTTTGATGCCAAGTTCCCAACAGGCATCAATAATGCGCGCCGAGATCGAGTCGTGTCCACAACCGTTGCACAGTGTGGAGTCGAGTCCTTTGTAAATTGATTTCTCTAAACCGAGTCTGTTAACCTTCGCGCTGCCGCGCGGTTGAGTTGTTGTTGGGGTCGCCATGTTAAGCCTCCATCTTTTGCAGTGATTCAGAAATCCAGCGCGCGGTCAGCGGCAAGCCGTCGTTCTTGTTCAAATGGAAAATGCGCGCCGCCAGTTCGGGCGTATCGAGTTTCACCAACTGCGCCATTTGAGCATCGGTGTTCATCTCGACCACGTACACACGATCATGCGCGCGGATGAACGAACCCACCGACTCGGAGAGCGGTAGCGCGCGCACGCGCATGTAAGATGTTTTGATTCCCTTCTTTGCTAACAGTGTGCGTGCCTCCACAATTGCCGGGTCGGTGGAGCCGTATCCGATGATGCCGATCTCCGCGCCTGTCACTCGATCCTCAATTGGGGCGGGAACTTCTTTGCGAGCCGATTCAAACTTGCGATTCAATCGCTCTAAATTGCCTTCCCATTCTTCGGGCTTCTCGCTATAGGTGGCGCGGTCAGTGTGCCCCGTGCCGCGAGTGAAGTAAGCGGCTAATGGATGATCAGTGCCGGGTAACGTGCGCCAGCCAATGCCGTCACCGTCCACGTCACGGTAGCGTCCCCAATTTCCTTTGAGTCGTTCAAGGTCTTCTGCTTTTAATACTTTGCCGCGATCAATTTCTCGATCAGGATACTCAAACGATTCGCTCATCCATTGATTCATGCCGAAGTCGAGATCGGTCAACACGAAGATCGGCGTTTGGAATCGCTCGGCGAGATCCAACGCGCGCCAGCCAAATTCAAAAATTTCTTTGATCGATCCCGGAAGTAAACAGGGATGCTTGCTGTCGCCGTGCCCCAAAAAGTAACAAGGGAGAATATCGCCTTGGGAGGTGCGAGTCGGCAGCCCCGTGCTGGGTCCCATGCGTTGAACGTTTACGATCACCGCCGGAATTTCCGTGAAGTAAGCATAGCCGGCAAATTCCGCCATCAACGAAATGCCGGGACCAGAGGTAGACGTCATCGCGCGCGCGCCCGCCCACCCCGCGCCCACCACCATGCCGAGCGCGGCGAGTTCATCTTCGGCTTGAATGACGCTGTATGTCGGTTTCTTTGTTTCGGGGTTGGTTCGCAGTTGTTTGAGGTAATAGCCCAAGGCTTCGGCGACACTTGTCGCGGGAGTGATCGGATACCAGGCAACAAAGGTGACGCCGCCATAGACGGCGCCCAACGCCGAGGCTGTGTTGCCGTCGAGCATGATCATGCCCGTTGTTTTATCCATGCGTTCAACGCGATACGAATCGGCTTTGGTGAGTTCTACTTTCGCCCACTCCATCGCCATTTTGATCGTCTTGGTGTTTGGCTCAACGGCTTTCGTCTTGCCTTTAAATTGATGATTGAGCGCCGATTCGAGTTCGACGTATTCAATGCCGAGCAAATGCGCTAACACGCCGACGTACGCCATGTTCTCGGCATAGCCGCGAAGTTTGCCCTCTAAACCGGAAGCCGCCGCCATTTTTGCCGCCGGTATTTTGTAAAAGATCACATCATCTCGCTGCGGCGTATAACCCAACCCGTCCGAATAAATGCACATGGTGCCGGGTTTCAGTTTTTGCACATCGTCAATCACTGTCGCTTTGTTCATAGCGATCAGAATCTCCGACTCATCCTTGCGCGCCGTAAACCCGTCCTTGCTCACGCGGATGGTATACCAGGTGGGCAACCCTTGGATATTGGAGGGGAAGATATTTTTCCCGCTCACCGGAATGCCCATTTTGAACAACGCTCTCAAGATAGTGGCATTTGCGGTCTGACTTCCCGAACCGTTCTTTGTAGCAATCGTGATCGAAAAGTCATTCACAATTGGCTCCCGCGACGGCGCTGGCGCGGGCTTGGTTTGCACTTCAACAGCCATTTCAAATTCTCCTTATCAATAAAATAATTTCTCTAACAGTCTGTCAGAGAAACCCGTTTTCTTGACGAAAGCGGGTTTCTTCTCTAGCGCGCAACTTCCAGCGTGTCGTGTTCGGCTTCGCGGTGGCGCAGAAGGTGCGTGTGTTCGATCAATAACTCGTAACCTTCGTCATACTTTGATTCGACAATACAATCCACAATGCGCTGATGATACGTCCACACTTCGCGCAAGTATTGATAATCCGAAAAAAGATTCAACTCAATCGCTTCGTAGGCTTCCCAATAGGCTTCGAGAATTCCTTTGACAAATGGATTCCCCAAACGGCGGAAGATCGCCAAATGCAGTTCGCGGTGTTCGGCGTGCGGGATTTGAATTTGTGGCGCGTTAAGTTTCGCCCACGCGGCGCGCATCAACTCTTGCAAGTAACGTTTATCTTCCTTCGTCAACAACTTCACCGCTTCCATCCAAAAACTGGCTTCAACATTTTTCCGCAGCGCGCCAAACGTTTGAAAATAATCCGGGTCCAGCGCCAAGGCAAACAACAAACTGAATCGAACCGCCGGTAAGAAATCGAATTCTTCTAATTTGATTCCGGTGCGCGGGCGGACGCCGACGATTCCTAAGCTTCGAGCAACTTCCATCTGCTCCCGAAGCTTATTCACGCTAATCCCCATCGTCTCGCTTAGCTCACCTAACGCAGGGATGCGGTCACCGGGTTTATAGCCACTGGCAACAATGTGTCGCAAAAAGTCAGATTCAAGTTCGTTGAGGTTCATAGCATCCTATTCATCAAATTCATCCGATAAATTGAATGATGATATTTTAGGCTTGTTTTGAATGTCAGTCAATAGAGAGTTCATTGACAAGTATCGAGCCATGCAGATAATAAGCGTCAAATTAGGTTTGCCCATCGAATAGGAGAATCTCAAATGTTGTCAACTCTCGAAGAAAGCAAACGACGCCATCGCCAAACACAAACGCGCGGCGATCTTCTTCACGATAGCAATGCTCATCGCCGTTGCTTCTATTCCTTGGGCGCGCCCGCTCTTCTTTCTACCGTGATTCAACCTGTGCAAACCTGCTCATAATCTTCTTAGAAATTTTGTATTGACGTTGATGGTAAAAGACGATAGACTTTAGGCACAATGATTTCAACAGTTGCGTGTATGGCGGCTTGTATGTGTTGTATGGAGCGCGGGCGTTAGTCCCCTATTGCTCTAAGCCTTCTCGCACGACTGACGAAAGCCAACTAGCAAAGAGTGGACGCGCCGAAACGAAAGTTTCGCTGGATGCGTCCATTCTTTTTTTGCGCTAGTTGGCTTTTCTGTTTTCTAAACTCTGGCAAGTAGAACGTATTCCGTATTGCGTATTCCATTACGCATTACGAAATACGCAATACGTTTATATCAATGCTGACTCAACCTAGAATAAAATTCCTCTACACCGAACCCGACTCGCTTGAATCGCGAGTCGGCAACACGCCGCTGATTCGCCTAAAACGAATCACAGATGATCTGCCGTCAAGCGTGCAAGTATTTGCCAAAGCCGAATGGTTCAACCCAAGCGGCTCCGTTAAAGATCGCCCTGCCCTCAATATCATTCACGATGCACTCAATAGCGGCAAACTCGATCCGACTCGTCAACGCTTGTTAGATTCAACATCGGGCAATAT
>JACRLA010000460.1 GCA_016215145.1 Chloroflexota bacterium | reverse complement strand
GAAATTGCCCGACCTTGATCATCACCCCGCCCATCTGGATCGCCAACGCGCGGAATCGTTTGGCGGCATTCGTATACCGACTCGGCGCGGTGCGAGTCGCTAATGCCCTTAAGCCGATTCGACGGATAACGATTTCCCAAAATATGAAGTTGATGACAACGCGAGCGAAAAAGAAAACGATGCGGAGGTAGCGAGGGTTGAGGAGCATGATGAGATCATACACGAGATGCTCAAGGTTTTGGCGACCTTGATAGCCTGATCTGTATCGTGAACGAGTTGGTCAATTAAATTTTCTGTTCTATACTTCGTTTATGCCTTTCAATCATATACAACTTATACCCGTCAAGGGTGAATGTTTCAATCCGCAGGCAGAACTACCGTATCATCTGACAACCCGCGAAATCAAAGCGACGTTAGAAGATACTCACAAATTTGTTTTCAACTTGAATGAAATGCTTCATCGGGAGATGGGGCAAAGGATTGAAGATATATTGATGGCGGCGACGTTTAGTGGAATGTTGAGTGAGTTTATTGTGCGGCGGTTGTCGGCGCATAGTTCAACGCTAACGCGCAATTTGTATCACAACGGGCATCCCGATTTGATCCCGCGTGATCGTTACCCTGACGATGCTGTGCAATATGGGCATCAAGGGCTTGAGGTCAAAACTTCTCGCTATTCGAGTGGCTGGCAAGGGCATAACCCTGAAAAAATATGGGTGATGATTTTTCGATATGAGAACGATCCTTACAAGCCCGAAAAAGAATCACGCAACGTCGAAAAACATTTGCCTTTTCAAATGGTGGAAGTCTTGGCGGCTGAGTTGAAGAAAAGTGATTGGAGTTCACAAGGACGTAGAACCGGAAGCCGCCGAACCCCGACTGCCTCTATCATTGCCTCAGGCACAACGAAACTGCGCGCGAATTGGATTTATCGAATTCCAAGTCGCCATGATTAAGCGATTTCAATTTCAGTTTCACTAAGTTCAAGAAAGGTAATGTGTGTTGAAATTTTCGCCAAGCGTGGAACGGCGACATTTGCTAACTCAAAGTACTCTCGATCAAGTTCAATTCCGAAACTGTCGTAGCCTAATGATTCCGCTGCCGCGAGAGTGGAGCCACTACCGGCAAAGGGGTCAACAATTTCCCCTTCGCCTAAAGGCAATGCCGCCCAAGCTAATTGACGCAAGAATTTTTGTGGTTTAAGGCTTGGATGTGGGGCGATATTTTTTTCATCTTGTGGAGTGCGCCCGCTCGGTATAACGTCTGT
Organism: Chloroflexota bacterium; assembly: GCA_016215145.1. Taxonomy (GTDB): domain Bacteria; phylum Chloroflexota; class Anaerolineae; order Anaerolineales; family VGOW01; genus VGOW01. The sequence goes on along the minus strand of JACRLA010000460.1, from coordinate 6,197 downwards.
GAAAGGCGTTTCAGATACTGGGCGCCTTAAGCCCCCCGTTTTCCAACTCCGAAGATTTTCGGCTAACGTTCCCTCGAAAGGTTTACGGAATAGCCCCCACGGTTCAAATGCAGAACGTGGCATAGCGCTTACATCTGCGAACTCTTTCTCCGCCCCTTTGGGTCTATCGCCTCCTCGAAAAGTTCTGACTAATCTAATAATTTCGCCTCGTTTCTCAAAACCTTTATTCGTTAAGCTCGACCAGACCCAATGAGAAACAAGTGGATTGCTTGCGATGAAGACGTGAGCGCCTGGAACAAGAACTCGAATTAACTGCGTTGCCCATTCTCCAAAAAAATCAGACAATTTTTTTAATTCATTTTCGGTCAGGACAGTAAAACGAGGGAGAGGTTGACGATTACTTCCATCAAATGAAGGAGGGATACGCCAAACTCCACCATGCCCGTTTCGCCGTTTTGCCAAATGATCGGGGTGGTATTCGATCAGCCCATATGGCGGATCCGTAATACAGGCGTGGAGAGAGTTAGGCGGGCATTTCGCCAGCCATTCTAGACAATCAGCGTGAAAGAGGTGATAGGTCATCGTGGTATTTTCTTTATTTAGCGAATGTCATTATACGCCGATCACTTCTGTTCGCCATTCTTGGGTTGATCGGGTTTTGTGTTTGTTGCTCGCGGCGGCTTCGTGATTCTTTCCAACTCCGCTACCCGTTTTTCCAGCTCTTCCAGCAATTGCAAAATCTGCCCGATTGCCTGCGCTTCGGTGATGTTGCCTAATTTCCACTCGCGCATGACTAAGTTGAAGTTGCCATAAGTTCCCATGAAAGCCTCCGTTATATGAATTCATGTAACGCCGCCGAAAATTTTGGAGAGCCGAAACTCTCCAAAAAGATATTACATGAATTTTGATACGATGTCAATCGTCAGTTTTCTTGGGCTTGGTTTCGTACTTGAACTTCGCTTTCTCTGCTACCAGATTTAGGATTTTAACCGACATGCCTTTGGGATAGTGATTGCCACATTCCCAATAGCTTACCGTTTGTTGCAGCGTGCCGAGTTCGTCGGCGAATTCGGTTTGCGAGAGTTCTAAAAACTCGCGCAGGGCTTTCACTTTGTCGGCGTCCCATTCGTACTTGGGTAATTTGCGGGCGCGGCGAGTGGGATAGGTTATTTTCTTTTCTTTGGTTGGCATGATTTGTGATTTAGGTAGAGCAGGATAACATCCTGCTCTACTATAACTTACGCCTTTTGAGTCCGCAAATACGCTTTTGTGATCTCTTCAGCAATCGCCGGAATGAGCGCCAGACCGAACACCGTCAGCCATTGTTCGAGAGTCAAGAAATGGGTGTTGAAGATTGGTTGCAGGAACGGCACATTGGTCACTAAAAGTAACAAGATGATGGATGAGCCGACGGCATACTGCATGTACTTGTTCGAGAACACGCCGATTTGAAAGACCGACATCCGCTCCGAGCGTACGGTGTAAGCGCGGAACAATTCGGAGAAGGACAAGGTGAGGAACGCCATTGTTTGTCCGGTGCGTTCCAGCAACTCGATCTGGTCTGCGTTCAACGCGCTCCAGTTAAATTGCAGTACGGTCAAAACCGGGTTGATGCCTGCGGGGACAAGATTCGCTTGCACCAACGACCAATATAAACCTAAGGCTAACGCCAGCAACGTGCCGCCCGTTTGGGCGAAGGTTTGAATCAGGATGCCTAGCTGCATCGAGCGATTGATCACCGGTTCTTCTTTAGGACGCGGCGGGCGATCCATCACATCGGGATCACCTTTCTCAACCGCCAACGCCAACGCCGGAGCGCCGTCAGTGACCAAGTTGAGCCACAGCAATTGAATCGCCGTAAGCGGCACCGGCACACCGGCTAACGTTGCTAAAAAGATGATGGCGATCTCCGCCACATTTGACGACAGCAAGAAGAACACAAACTTGCGAATGTTGTTGTAGATGATGCGCCCCTGCTCAACGGCGGCGACAATGCTGGCGAAGTTGTCGTCGGTCAGCACCATGTCGGCGGATTCTTTCGCCACGTCGGTGCCAGTGATGCCCATTGCCACACCGATGTCGGATCGTTTCAGCGCGGGGGCGTCGTTCACGCCGTCACCGGTCATTGCCACCACCGCCCCCGTTTGTTTCATCGCATCCACGATCTTCATTTTGTGTGACGGCGACACGCGGGCAAACACATCGGTCTCGCGCGCCACTTCTACCATTTGTTGATCGTTTAATTCATCCAGCGTCGCGCCCGCCAAAACTTTTGCGCCGGGGCGCAGCAAACCAATCGAGTAAGCAATCGCTCGCGCCGTGTCGGGGTAATCACCGGTGATCATCACCGTGCGGATTCCGGCATGACGCGCTTTTTCAATTGCCGGTTTCACTTCGGGTCGAGCGGGATCGATCATGCCGATGAGCCCGACGAACACCAAATCTTTTTCGGTGCTTTCGGGAGTCATCGGTTCGGGATGCGAATTGAAGAGGCGGTATCCGACGGCGAGAACGCGTAGGGCTTGCGACGAGAGGTCGGCGTTGGCGCGCAGAACTTTATCTTTAAATTCCGGTGTGATCGGCGCGGTTTCATCGCCGATGCGTTGATACGAAGCGCAGGCATCCAAGATCACATCTGGCGCGCCTTTGGCGCACAACACATAGTTCGGCAAATCCTTCGGATCGTTCAACGGACTGACTTCGGACATCGCCTCTTTCACTTCGTGCAAGGTACTCATAATCTTGCGCGCCGAGTCGAACGGGTTCTCCGCCACGCGCGGGAAACTTTTTTCCACTTCTTTGCGCCAGATGTTCGCCTTCGCTGCCGCCACCACCAACGCGCCTTCCGTGGGATCGCCCACCATGCGATAGGTGTCTTCGCCGCGCTCCGATCCCGACTTTTCGAGTCGGGCATCGTTTGCCAGCATCGCGCCCCACAACAAAGTCGTCAACGCCGGATGATCGGAGAAGTTGAGATGATCATTCTCATGTAAAAATTGTCCTTGCGGTTTGTAGCCATCGCCGGTGATGTCAAAATGTTGGTCGTCGCACCACAACTTCACCGCGGTCATTTCGTTTTGCGTCAGCGTGCCGGTTTTATCGGAACAGATCACCGATGCCGAGCCGAGCGTTTCCACCGAAGCCAAACGCCGAATGAGCGCGTGACGCTTCACCATTTCTCTCATGCCCAAGGCCAAAGTGATCGTCACCACCGCCGGCAAACCTTCCGGCACGGCGGCAATCGCTAAACTAATGGCGATGATGAAAATTTCACTCAACTCTTTTGTGGAGTGAGTGAAGTATTCGACGAAGCCTTTGCTAGAGATCAACGACAGATCGGTTTGTTTAAAAATCGCCACCACGAACACCAGACCACACACGATCAACGCGGCGATGCTCAACGTCTTGCCAAGTTCTTCGAGTCGGCGTTGCAATGGCGTGGCTTCTTCTTCCACCGCCGCCAACATATCGGCGATGAGACCAATTTGCGTTAGATGTCCGGTGCCCACGACCACGCCGGTGCCACGCCCGTAGCTCACCACCGTTCCCATGAACGCCGTATTTTTGCGATCTCCAATCGGCGCGTTATCCTCCAACGTCAGCGCGGCGCGTTTCTCAACGGGCACCGACTCGCCGGTGAGAGCCGCCTCTTCGATTTTTAAATTCACGCTCTCTACTAAACGCACATCGGCGGGGATGAAATTACCGGCCTCTAACAGAACGATGTCACCCGGCACCAACTCGCGCGATGGGATGCGGACTCTGGACCCGTCGCGGATCACCTGCGCGTCCGGTGCCGCCATCTTTTTCAGCGCGGCTAAGGCTTGTTCGGCGCGGGCATCTTGAATCACGCCGATGACCGCGTTGAGGATCACAATGGCGATGATCGCCACCGCCTCAATCGTATCGCCCAGCAAAAACGAAATGACACTGGCGACGATCAACAAGATCACCACGAAATCACTTAATTGCTCTACCACCAACTTCCAAAACGGAGTCGGCGGCTTCTCGCGCAGTTCGTTGTTACCGTGTTGGTGTAAACGCTGCGCGGCGTCATCACTCGACAGACCTTGTTCGAGATGAGTCTTCAGATCGTCAATTACGTCTTGAACGGATTTACTGTGCCACGCCGGTTGAGGGGTGTTTACCATTTGCATTGTCTCCAGAAGAAGTTGGGATTAGGTGAAACTCTGTGTCGGAATGTAACCTATAAACGCCATAGCGAGTAACACAGCGATCAACGCCAAAGCGCAAGCGATGAGGGCGAGCGTTGCCCAGATGATCGCTCTGGCTAGTTGCGTGTTTAATTCTTTTTTGAAAATGAGAGTTTCGGCGATCAGAAACCAAATAAATAAAACAGTGTTGAGTTGACCACACAACGGTTGCAAAAAACCAAAGTTCGGCGCGATGCTGATGGACGATACTGCTAAAGAGCATTGCAAGATCGCGCAAGGCAAGCATTGCAAATAGAACAATCTCATGAGCGACTCTTTTTCAATCACTCTCCCGCCCGCCTTTTGCAAAATCACTGCGTATAAAACTGGCATGCCAATCAAGATGATCACAGCCAAAATAGACTTGCTATTGAACGCCCAGCTTTTCAAAATAGGGATCGAATCGAGAACGCCAAACATGGGTGTCACCGCCACGAACACCCAAAACAAAACGGGTGAAAGAAAATCTTTGAACCGTTGCGGCGACTCTTTCGTCCATTCACCCGTCACGTAACTTTGAATCCATTGCGGCTTAAACAAAACTTGCAAGAGTGTTTTGGGGAGAAGCGCAAACCAAGTGGCGATCTCGTAGATTGTTTCTTCGGCGGATTGCAAAAGTTTGAAGATGTCCACAGCTAGCCTCCAACCATTTTCGTTTTATAACCCAACGACTGCAAATAAGCCGCCACCCGATCTCGGTGGTCGCCCTGAATCTCGATCTCACCATTTTTCGCCGTGCCGCCCGCGCCGCATTTGTTCTTCAACTCCTTGCACAGCCGCTCCAACGTGGCGGGGTCGTGATTCAAGTTGCCCACAACGGTGACGGTTTTCCCGGCGCGCCTTTTGCTATCGCGCCAGATGCGCGCGAGTTGATTCTTCGCCGAAGGAGGCCATTGAGTCTTCTTTTCTTTTTGTGGTGCTTCTTTGTCGGGGTCGGTTGAAAAAACGATAGGCATGGGGAAAAATGAACAATGAAACAATGAACAATGAATAAACAGAAATCAGCAATACTTGTGAATGATACTCATCACTGATGCCCCATAACTTCCCCCAAACAAATTTGCATGGTTGAGCAAGTGATACAAATTATACAAGTCAAACCGTTCTTTGTAACCCGAATGTAGAGGGCGCGCAGATTCGTAGGCTCGGAAAAAACTTTGGGGCGTGGAGCCAAAAAGATTCATCATCGCCAACTCGGCTTCTGCCCAACCGTAGTGGGCGGCAGGATCGATCAACACGGGGTTGCCGCTTTCATCATTGTGAATGTTGCCGCTCCACAGGTCGCCGTGAAGAAGGCTGGCGGGTTGGGGAGGGATGAGGGAGGGGAGTTTTTTGAGAATGGAGATTAGAGATTGGAGATTGGGAGAGTCGAAGAGATGATTCTTTCGCGCGAGATCGGCTTGATAGAGAAGGCGATGCTCGACGAAGAATTTGTAACCATCGTTTTCCCATGCGTTGATCTGTGGAGTCGAGCCGATGTAGTTATCGTGATCAAAGCCGAAGCGCGGTGAGGCGCGGAGATGCAACTGCGCCAGTTGTTCACCGAGCGTTTCCCAAAAATTATTTTTGCGCGCTCCCGCGTCAATGTATTCGAGCAAAATAAAATTTGCACCGACGCAGAAAACTTGTGGCACGCGCGGCGACGCCCCTCTCCCGGCGAGTGGTGTTCTCGATGGGAGAGGGGTTGGGGGTGAGGGTCGTAGCGTGTTCAACCCCTCTGCCTCTCTTGCAAACATATCGCTCGGGCATTCAACATTCGTCTTGCGAAACAACGCGCCGTTTTCGGTTTCGAGGCGCGCCGCATTGTTGATGCACCCGCCGCCTAAAGACTCGGCGCGAATGATTTTGCCGTAACCGTTTTGTAAGCAGAAATCAATGACGGGTTGAGGGATCATCACATGCAATGATACAGGAAAGTTTTGTGGAGAGTTGTGGAAAAGTGGAAGAGGTTGTGGATAAGATTGCCCAAACTGTGGAAAGTGG
>JACRLA010000459.1 GCA_016215145.1 Chloroflexota bacterium | reverse complement strand
CTGGAAATCAAACGAGGCGAGTTCTTCGGCTTGCTCGGGCCCAACGGCGCGGGCAAGACCACGCTCATCAAAATTTTGGTGACACTGCTCGCGCCTACCAGCGGTCATGCCTTTGTGGCGGGCTACGACGTTGCCAAAGAACCACAGACTGTGCGCCCGAAAATCAATATGGTCAGCGGCGGCGAATCGTCCGGTTATGGTTTGCTCACCGTGCGCGAAAATTTATGGATGTTTGGTCAGTTCTATGGACTCGACAACAAGACCACGCTCAAGCGCATTGATACACTTCTCGAAATAGTCGGACTAAAAGATCGCGCCAATACTAAAACGTCTGATCTCTCAACAGGTCTGCGGCAAAAGATGAACGTGGTGCGCGGCTTCATCACCGATCCCGAAGTGATCTTCCTCGACGAGCCAACTTTGGGTTTGGATGTAAGCGCCAGCCGTGACGTGCGTAACTTCGTGCGCCACTGGGTTTCAGAACAGCCACACCGCACCATGCTGTTAACGACTCACTACATGGCAGAAGCCGACGAACTATGTGATCGCGTGGCGATCATCAACGCCGGAAAAGTGCTTGCCTGCGACTCGCCCGCGAATTTGAAAAAGCGATTGCAGCGCGACGTGATCTTCCACCTCGACACCACACCACTGCGAAACGGCGCGTTGAGCATGGTGAAAAACTTGCCCGGCGTGCGTCAGGCAACTCACAATGCGGTGGATGGCAAATCGGAGATTGATTTAATTCTCGACGCCGATGATGTGCTGGGCAGCGCGCTCGGCACGTTGACCACGCACGGCGCGCATGTGATCAACCTGCAAAAGCGCGAGCCGACTCTGGAAGATGTGTTTGTGGAATTAGTGGGCATGAGCATTACAGAGGCGGAGAAAGTGACAACATGACAATGACTACACTGACTCACACCGACACTGGCTGGCGGCTTTTCCTCCGCACCATCGTCGCCCGCGCCTATCCGCGCATCATCGGTCAACAACGCGAGAAGTCGTGGATATTTTTTGAAACGTTCTTGCCGTTCATCGCCACTTGCGGTTACGTCTTCGTCTATCGCGCCATGAACGCGCCCGAGGATTACATCGGCTTTGTCATCGTCGGCGGCGCGATGACGGCGTTTTGGATGAACGTGATGTGGAGCATGTCGGCGCAAATGTATTGGGAAAAAGAAAACGGCAATCTCGCCCTCTACATCATGGCGCCCAATAATATGATGGCGATCTTACTCGGCATGGCAATCGGCGGCATGTTCGCCACCACCTTACGCGCCATTGTGATCATCGTGCTTGGCTCGTGGTTCTTTCAAGTGCACTTCGCCATCGCCAGCTTTGTTCAGCTCTTCGCGGTCTTCATGCTCACCTTAACCGCACTCTACGGGCTCGGCATGGTGTTTGCCTCACTGTTCTTGCTCTTTGGGCGCGATGCTTGGCAGGTCGTGAGTCTTTTTCAAGAACCGGTTTATTTTCTTTCCGGCTTCTACTTCCCCGTCAAAAGTTTCGGGTTCGCCGTCGCCCTCATCGCTTCGGTGCTACCGCTCACACTCGGCATGGATGCTATGCGCCAACTTTCTTTTGCTAGCGGTCCCACACTTGGATTCATCTCAGTTGAGATCGAGATCGTCGGGTTGATGATCTTATCGGTTATGTTCATCGCTCTCGCCAAATATGCGTTGAGCGTAATCGAGAGAAAGGCAATTGAAGAGGGGACGCTGACGGATAGAAGAAGATAAAAGGAAATCAAAAGGAAACAAAGGAAACCAAAAGGGAAAATGGAATAAAGGGAAATCAAGGAAAAGGAAAGAAAGGAAAGGGAATGTTGTATGACGCAACAATACGAATACGGCGGCAAGAACACGCAGATGTTTGGAAAGTTGCCCGGCTATAAAAAGATCGTAGCGTGGCAAGCGGCAAGTGATTTGAGTTTTGAGGTCAACCAACTTGTTAGAAATTTCGGCACGGGTCATTACGAGTTAGCCGATCAGATGCGACGATCTGCAACGAGCGTTGGAGGCAACATTGCCGAGGGCTACTGCTCCGGTTCTTTGCCCAACTACATTCGTTACTGCAATATTGCGCGCGGCTCACTTGGCGAACTCGGCAGTTACTTACAAGACAGTGAACGCATGAATCTAGCCAAAGGCGATCAACTTACCAAGTTGATCAAACTCTACGGATTGGCAACCTACTTTCTTGATCGCCTCATCCCTGCGTTGATCAAAAAACAAAGCGAAGGAACATGGGATAAAAGTTTTGGAGTGAAAGAGGAATCCGCCCCTTACCTCACCGATGCAGATTACGATCTCGATCCCAATATCATCTTTCCAAAAGATATGCTTTTCACTTAACTCGCTTTCCCTTATTTCCCTATTTCCTTTATTTCCCTTTCAACAAGACGCTTATGCTCAAAACTTTCCGCAACACCTTCTTCCCCGCCGCTTGGTTGGGTTGGCAAATTGAATCCAACTGGACCGATCCATTTCTGTTCATCATCTTCTCGATCCTCAAACCCATCGCCAGCGTGATGATCTTGGTCTTCATGTATAACGCCGTCTCGCGCAACGCCGCCGACTCGCCCATCTACAGTTACATTTACTTGGGCAACGCCTTTTACATTTACGTCGGCGCGGTCATGGCGGGCGGGTCGTATTCGATCTTGGATGATCGCGAACGGTATCGCTCGCTCAAATATATTTACATCGCGCCGATCAACATCCCGATCTATTTGCTGGGTCGCGCCGTCGCCCGCTTCATCACCGGCACCATCGCCGTGTTCATCACCCTCAGCGCGGGCGTGTTGTTTTTCAAAGTGCCGCTCAACATCTTAAACATCAACTGGCTCATGTTGATCTCGGCGATGATCTTGGGCGTCGCCTGCTTAACGTTCATGGGGATCGTGCTCGGCATGTGGACGCTCACGCTTCGCACCGAACCTTGGTTCATTGGCGAAGCGGTCGCCGCCGCGCTTTATCTTTTTAGCGGAGCGATTTTTCCGATCACGATCCTGCCGACGATTCTTCAACCGATTGGCTTCATCATGCCGATGACCTACTGGCTGGAATTGATCCGCCGATCACTTCTGGGCTCAGGGGCTGCCGCCTTTCCAACACTCGCCGGATTCTCCGACATCCAACTGTTCGGCATCCTCGGCATAATCACTCTCGCCTTTGGCTTGATCGCGTCCTTCGCCTATCGTTTCTTTGATAAAGTCGCGCGCGATAATGGGATGATTGACGCGCAGAGCAATTTTTAATTCGTAGAGACGTTCCGGCGGAACGTCTCTGCATTTAATAACAACCGGAACGTCTCTCCATTTAATAACAACGCCACCACCAGCGTAATAAGCGGGACGGCACCCCACCAGATCGACGCGACAGGTTCAGGTGATGCTTGCGCGGCGGGGCTCACCCAATCCGTCCTCACTTCATTTCGATTCTTCCACATCAACACACCCGGCGCGATCTTGCCCATCAACTCCCAATCGGCGTTGAGCATAGCAACGGTATAGTCAATGTGCGCCGTGAACACCCAACGCACGCCCCACTCGTGTGCGCGATCTAAAAATGGTTTAATCGCCCCCACCCCTTGCGGATTCCACAACGCGCCGTCGAGCGAGCCGAGTCCGCTTTGGCGCAGTTCGGGCAGGGTGCGCGCCGTGAAATACGATCCGTCAATCGTTCCCGCATTAGTTAACACAGAAAGCTTCGCCGCCTGATCGCCGAAGCCGAATGTCAAATATCGATCACTCTGCTGATTGAGAAAACGGGCAATCGTTTCGAGATCATATTCTTGCGGCTGCGCCTGAATGATGACGGATGAAAACGCGGCAAAGAAGCAAAAAAGAAAAGATGCAAAGAGCAAGAAGTAATTCGTAATTAGTAATTTAGGTTTCGCGCGCCACAACAACCCCGCAAACGGCAGCAGAGTTAACCCGCACCAAAATGAAAAACGATCAAACGTCAGCCATTCCCAATTTGCGCCGAAGAGCAGAGACGGCAACGGCGTTGTGCCGCCCAAGCCGAGCGTGAAGAGGAGAAGTGAGGCGAGGAGGAGAGGAAGGTGGCGTAATTTCCAAACCCTTCGGGTCTCGCGGAGCGTCCCGTAGCGAAGCGGAGTGGATAAGACCCGAAGGGTTTTTGCGATCATCATCGGCAACGCCAACAAAAACACCCCATACATCGGCGCGAAGAAATAATAGAAAGCCATCCACTCGGTTAAAACGTTATGCCGACTCAAATGATCAATCGGCGTTTGCGGCGTGTAACCGCGACTCCATACAATGAACGGATAGATCACAACGGCGGCAAACGCGGCAGAGGCGGCAGCCCAGATCGTCAAGCGAGACACCGTTTGACCACACCTGACAGGTCTGTTTAAATTTTGGCGGGCGTTAAGGTTTGCAAGACCTGTCAGGTGTGGTGCATAAATCTTCATCGCCATCGCCCCAGCCGCTATCAACGCAAACAACAACACTGCATGATGCGCCGATGCGGTGACGCCCGCCCACAAAACCGCCGAGAATAAATCTCGCGTGCGACCACCGCGCACATACTCCCATCCTTTGCCCATCGCCCACATCAACGCCGCGCTTGCCGTTAGAGTTGGCAACTGCCCAAATGAGTAAGCGGTGAGATAGATCGACGGAAGCGCAAGCGATAACCACGAAGCAGTTCGCGCCGCGCGACGCGGCACAAAAATTTTGGCAAAGCGTTCCATGGCAACAGGCATCAACGCCAACACGATCAACAAAACGATCACGTAGCCGATCTCTTCACCAAGATAGCGCGAAACATTTGAGGTAACGCCGACCATGCTAATCAAAATCGAAAATGGCAACGAGATCAGCGCGATCAGTTGATGCACCAACGGCGGATACGAGACAACGTTGAACCCGCCGAACCAGCGCGGCTCGATCAGATCGAACCAGCGTTGGCGATAATGATCGGCGAAGAAGATGTGGTTGTAAATGTCAAACGAGGAACGATGCAGACCGAAGAGGAGGAGAGGGATGTTGAGGAGGAGAGAGAGGAGGCTTGGGTTAAGGCGATTTGAAATTTTTGAAAACAATAAACCGGGCGCATACCGAGATTCTAACGTCATTGCGAGTGTTCTTTACGAAGCAATCTCGGTCGCACCCAGAGATTGCTTCGTCGCAAAGAACGCTCCTCGCAATGACGTGTCTTGCGTAAGTCCAGACGAGATCGAAATTTGCTTTGACATCTTACGCATCCTGCTCCATCGAAGGCTTGATCGCTACCAGTGGATCGGAGCGTTTGATCGCCTGCTCAAAAATTTGCAGATAGCGATGACATATCATATCCAGAGTCATAGATTGCATCGCCGCGACATTCGCCCGACCAATTATTTCGCATCGCGCCGGGTCGTCAAGCAATTGGCGCAAACAATTCGCAAAAGATTCTTTGTCGCCGCGCGGAACAAATTCGATCTGTAATCGATCTTCTGCCGCGCTGGTTCGCAAGTCAGGCAGATCGTAAGCGACCATCGGGCGACCATGCGCGGCGGCACGATGCGCCACCGACGACGCCCCCGTGGTCGCCGTGTAGGGCAACGCCACCACTCGCGCCGAGTTAAACAGCGACGGCAGATCATGTTCGGGGATTCCGACTCGCCATTCGATCCCATCCACATCGTTATAGCGTGATCGCACATCTGCCAAATAGCCGGGGAAGCGCGGATGATCGCTGCCCGCAACCGTCAGCCGCACAGCCGAGTCGGCGTCACGCAAGATTTTAAAAATTTCAATTAGATCAATTAATCCTTTGTAAGGGGCGTAAGTCGCAAAGATCAGAATCCGTTTTTGATCAGGCAACGAATAAAAGTGCGGGCGATCATAAACGCCATGCGGGATGTGCGCCGTGTTGCGTTTGCCATATTGCCTTTGAATAATTTGCAAATAGGATTGAAGCGTGAAGCACACCGTGTCGGCTTGCAAGATCATGCGCGTCGCCGCCCGCCCGCCCCAATGCGTCAGGCGTCCATTCGTCGCGCCGAGCGCGCGAAGATTCGCCGCTTCAAAAATTTCGTGCAGGGTGACAATCGTCGGCAAGCCCGAAGCGCGGGTGAGCATGGGCGCGGTGAGCGCAAAAAAATTATGCGGACGTGAACGCCCGAACATTGAGAGACCGATGTTGAACCACACCGCGTCCGGCTTCCATTGATGAAGAGCATGAACGATGGACGGTGATGCGGCAAGTTGATCGCGCTCCCACACGCGATGCACGGTGACGCCGTCAACCTGATCCTCAAGCGGCACGCCCTTCACCCGATTGGCGAAAACCGCGACCTGATCGACACTGCGCGCGAACCCTTGCGAGAAGCGCGCGCCGTATTGACCCACGCCGGAAATTTCGGGCGGGTAAGGTGAGACGATAGCGAGTTTCATAAACCGGCTAACGTGCAACGCTCGTCATATTTCTTCAACGCCCGACTGCCATAATCATTGAAGTGACCTTTAACCTGAGTTTCATCCAACAACGCCGCTGAGTTCGAGCCACGCAGTTGAGAACGGAATTTTTTCATCTTACGATCTCGTTCCCAATTTTCCAACGCGTCGCCTACTGAGCCGGAAAATAATTTCTCGAAGAGTCTTTGTAACGTGCGCCACACTGTGTGTGACACGTCAACCGGATTCGGGCGCGGCAGCGAGCGGGCGTTGGGTAAAAATTTTTCTACCCAGGTGTTGGCAGATCGCATTTGGCTGTAAACATCAAAGCCCACCAACGGAATCATTTGCGCGATCTCGTGTGCCACGTACAAATCGAGCCGCGCTTGCGCCAACGCCGATTCGGATAATACGTAATTGGGGCAAAGGTTTACGCCGCCAATCCGCGCCAGACGCACGATCAAAATTGCGCTGGCGCGAGCCAGCCACACGCGGCGCGGCGCGGTGACGATCAGATAATCAATGTCGTCATTCGGTTGAACGTTGTCCATGGCTAACGCGCCAGTGACGGCAACCATGCGAACAAAAGGGCAATGGGCGATCAGGTTTCCATACCATCGCGCATCGCGCCACATTTTCTCGGCGTACGTGGAACGATGATGTCGCGCTTCGGCTAAAGCGCTTCGCCCCGAAGCAACGTAATAGCCGTTGACGCGATCAATGCGTTGTGACAACCAATTGGAAGAAACTAAAGAGGACTGGATCGATTCGAGCGGCAGCGACTCACCGATGAGGTAACGATGAATCTCATCGAGCGTTAACGGATAATCAAAAACATCGGCATATAACACCGTGCGAAGGATGGCGGCTTCGTGAGCGAGAGGCACAATAGTGGAATTGTATCGCCAAAAAAAAGAATCTCATTACTTCCCCCACGACGGCATTTTCTCATCGGTGGAGCCCGTCAACAGCAAGATGGCATTCGCGCCGCTAAACGCATCCATCATAAAAATATCCAAGTTGCCGTTGCGAGATGATTGGAAGGCGACCTTCGCGCCATCCGACGACCACCAAGGATTAGAATCTACTGCCGCGTTGTTAGTTAAACGCTGCTCGCCCGCTCCGTCCGAATTGATCACATACAACTCGACGTTGCCATCTTGATCGGAATCATAAGCGATCACATTCTTCGTCGGCGACCAGTTGGGGTTTTGCGTGTTCGCCGAATTGTTGATGAGGCGCGTTTCTACTTTGCTGGCGAGATCGATCACGTAAATCTGCCAAGTGCCATCGCGGTTCGTTTGGAAGGCTAACTTCTTTCCATCATTCGACCACGTCGGCGCGCGATCATCTTTGGGGCTGAAGGTGATCTGCGATCCGCCTGTGCCGTCGGCGTTCATAATCCACACATCGTACGTGCCGCTGGTGTTGGTGGCGTAAGCGATCTGTTTGCCGTCAGGCGACCACACGGCTTCGACATCGCTCTTCGTATTAGCGGTCAACGCCTTGGCATTACCGCCATCCAAGTCCACTGTATCAATTTCATCGTCGCCGTCTTTGTTGCTGGCGTATAAAACTTTTTTGCCGTCGGGTGAGAGCATTGCTTTTTGATTTTTGAATCCATCGGAGACAACAGTTTGAATCGTGGTACCGCTTGCTAAAAAGATTCCATCGGCGCCGTTGCGATTGGAGATGAATAACATGCGCCCGCTAATGGATGTGTTCGGCGCGGATGTTGGCGCGGCGGTGCCTTTGGTGGCGGTGGCGCCGCCAACGGGTGTGGAAGTGATGGAGGAAGTGGCGCCGCCTTGTCGCGTGGGCGACGGAACCACGCTCCCCGTCCGCGTGATGGTTGCCGTTTGTAATGGCAAACTGCTCGCCGCCGGTGAAGGGCTCACCGAAGCGAGAGTCACACCTCGGGTAGAGGTTGCAGGCGGCAGAGTCGGCGTCCCCGTAGAGGTGGGCGCGAGCGAGGGAGTGAAGGATGGAAAATCAAAAATAGAAGTCGGCGTGATCGTCGCTATCACAATTTGTGTTGGATCGCTTGGAGGAGGAAAAGGATTCAGCGAATAGGGGTTGACGAGCAACAGGGCGTAGTATCCGCCTAACCACACAGTGGAAACACAGCAACATAATGTGAAGATGTTTAACGCAACGGAGCCATAGCGCCACGACGACGAGCGGGGACGGGGGGAGGAATTTTCGGACATGAGTGATGAGTATAGTCAGAAGCGATTTTGAACGCAAATCATTGAGCATCAAACGCTCCCGAAGGTTTTAGAACCTTCGGGAGGGTTTGATGAGTGCTGTATCTGATCAAGATAATCTGCGCCCGTTAAGTTGGTGCGTGTGGATACTGCTTGCGCCAGATCGCGGCGAAAGGCGGGGACGAGATCGTCGCCCGTCACGTCGGCTACCAGCAGTGCCGCGCGCAATCCGTTGGCGATAGCGTAACGCGATTCCACGCGCGCCAGATCATCGTGCTTAAATGTTCCGGAGACATACATGCGTTGGCGGAAGTAACTTGCGGCTAACAACTTCGTCAATCGCTCGGCGAGCGAGTCGTCTTGCAAGCCTTCGTTCTTTAAAAACTGATTCGCCTCCACTTGACCCAACGTGACGCTGACGTAATTGTTTCGCAATTTCCACGGGTCAAGGTGCGCGTCTTGAGCGATCTGCACGTAGAGGTCGTCAACATTGTTAGAAAGATTATCCAGCGCGCGGCGCAGTGCGCCCTTCCAATGCGAGTCGCCGGGCGTGCAAGCGCAGCCCGCCACGTAACGCCCCAAGCCGTGCGTGCAAGACCACGAGGTGTATTCTTTGATCGTCACTTCGGTCTGCGGCGGGTTGTCGCGCAAATATCTCTCCAGCGTGGTCACGGCAAGACCAATCGAGTCGGCTTCGTAAGAGAGTAGCCAGTGCAAAAAATGTTCTTCACCCGGATGATGATGCCCGAAGGTCTCGCCCTCTACCGCCAATAACGTCAACCCCGCGCCGAGTCGTCCCGTTTGGCGGCGGCGCGACGCCAGCACTTCACGCGCCCAACGCCCCGCCCCGCCCAACGTTTGAATATTGAAGGCGATCTGATTCGACAGTTGCTCGTCGCGCACGAAGACCGCAATGCGATCACCACCCGGCAGTTTCACCCAATAAGGACCGCCGTCGTGCGCGCCGCTCACTTGAGTCTCGCTCAAGATCGTAAATTGAATCCCGAGTTCGTGAAGCACTTGCAATGTTTCGAGATCCACCGCCATCTCCGGCAGCCACATTCCCAAGGGCGCGCGCCCGTAACGATATTTAAAACTTTCGATGCCCCAGATCACTTGCGCCGCTTTATCACGTTTGCGCGCCAACGGCAGAATGGTGTGATGCGATGGCACTGCCAAGGCATTGCTGCTATCGTGTTTCTCAACGTGTCGTTGATGCGAATCAAAAATGTGGCTATAGGTGTTGGGTGCGTTCCTCTCCATCCAACGAAGAAGCGGTCCGCCGACATCAAAGGAGGCAAGTTCAAAGTTGCCTAATTCGGCGTTAGGCAAATAACATTCGGCGGTAATTTTTTCGTTCCAGTTTTCGTACGGCTCTGCCCCCGGTTCATGCCCAATAAAATCTTCGCCGAAAATATCTGCAAACGGGTTGCCGCGTGGAGATTGAAAGAAGTGAGCGTGAAGACAAAAGGAAGACATAGAGATGCCTCGCTAGAGATCAGAACAACCGAGTTAAAATCCCAAATCCCAAAAACCCAAATCCCAAACTTCAAACTCCAAACTCCAAACAAAAATTGCAAATTCCAAAATCCCAAAAGGACTGTTTCCCCTGTTTCCCTGTTTCCCTTTTCCCTGTTTCCCTGTTTCCTTTTCCCCTGTTTCCTTTTCCCCTACCTCCCATACAACATCGCCATCTCCTTCAACCTCTCCCGCATCCCATCATTGATCTGATTCCACGCAAACCGCCAGCCCCAATTTCCGGCAGCGCGTCCGGGCAAATTCATTCGCGCTTGTGTTCCTAAATTTAAAATATCTTGCAACGGCACCACCGCCATATCAGCAGTAGAAGAAAATGCCAAACGGATCAAATCCCAAGCGATGTCTGCGCCGTCGCGCCCCAAGTATCGCCGCGCAAAATCTCGCTCGCGCTCAGT
>JACRLA010000168.1 GCA_016215145.1 Chloroflexota bacterium | reverse complement strand
TCACTGAAAACGTCGGTGCCACCGTGAGAGATGGGCAGGATGGATTCGTGATCCCGATCTGCGATCCCGATTCAATCGCTGCCAAGCTGCGTTATCTTTTTGAACACGAAGACGAGCGACGGCGCATGGGCGAATCGGCACGGACGTATGTCAACCAATTTACTTGGGCGCGGTATCAAGAGCAAGTCATTCAACGTTATCGGGAGATTTTGAAAATTTCGTGATGAACAATGTGGGTTGGGAGGGGACTACGTCAAATGTTAAGTTTGACGCCCTCGCTTGGGCTGTCGGCAACACCGCGCTCGATCTAGGTTGCGGGCGCGGTTGGTACGCCGCCGCGCTAGCCGATCGCGGCTTCCGCGTGATCGGCATCGATCAAATAAACCGAGTGAGCGATCCGAGAATCGAAATGCGAATCGAATCGATCCGCGCCCCGTTGCCATTCGCTGATGATTCCTTCAGCACAATTTTGATGTTTGACATCATTGAGCATCTTGAGGATGAAGCGGGTGTGATGAAAGAGATCGCTCGCGTGTGCCGTCGGGGCGGGCGCGTGATCGTTTCTGTGCCGAACAACGACGATGCATTCTTGCCTCAATACGCTCTCACTTACCTGCATCGCAATGACCGCACGCACGTCCGCGAATATCGAATCGAATCCATCGCGTCACATTTTGAGTCGTTTGGCTTTCGCACACTGCATTGCGCTTTGCAAGGCACGCAACACATCCCGCGCGTGTTTTCAGAATTTGTGCGCGGACCTCGCGCCGTAAAAACTTTTGCCCGCTACATCATTACCGCCTTACAAAAAATCGGTGTGATTCACAACACGCGCATCGGCGGCGACATTCATTGGATTGGCGAGCGAAGATGAGAAAACGGGTTTCTTTGAGAAACCCGTTTTCTAAAGCAAACGATGAACGTTTTACTCGTCGGTGAAACAACCCCCGGACAATTAGCGTGGCTCTGCGCGCGCGGCTTCAAACAACTCGGTGTCGCCGCCACCCTCTTTGAAGCCTACCCCTTCGACAAGCAGCGTCAATCGCGCTTTCCGCCTTTCGCCCTCGCCGCCGACAAACTGCAACGCGTGTGGGCGAACAATGGACTGCTCTATACCGCATCACGACTCAAACCCGACTTGATTCTGATCCTCAAAGGCGAAGAGATCACGCCCATCACGCTGACGCGCCTCAAACAAAAATCGAAAACGAAAATCGTCAATTGGAATCCCGATAACCCGCTCAACGCCCTCAACTCCACGCCCGATCTCATCAAGGCGATCCCGTTTTACGATCGTTGCTACATCTGGGGAAAATTTTTGTTGCCTGAGTTGGAACGACTCGGCGCACAGCGCGCAATCTACTTGCCCTTCGCTTACGATCCTGAACTTCATCAGCCGCGCTCGCTTACTAAAGAAGAGCAGCAACAACTCAAGAGCGATCTGATCTTCGCTGGCACGCACGAGCCGCAACGAGTCGAAGCGTTGAATCACTTAGCCAATTTTGATCTCGCTATTTGGGGCAACCATTGGAATCGCTTGCCACACGATCATCCCTTGCGAAAACATTGGCGCGGCGACGCGCACGGCGACGAACTCTCTCGTGTATACTCTGCCTCCCGCGTCGCCCTTAACTTCATCCGCGAACAAAATGGCAGCGCGCACAATATGAGAACGTTTGAAGCGCCCGCCTGCGGCATCATGCTCCTCACCACCCGCACACAAGAGCAATTGGAGTTGTTTGGAGACGAGGATGGCGCGGCGTTTTTTTCCTCACACGGCGAACTGCGTGACAAAGCGCATTACTATCTTGCCCACGAAGAACAACGCCGACGAATTGCCCAACGCGGGCGAGAAAAAATTTTTGGGGGTCACACTTACGCTGACCGCATGAAACAGATTCTCAAAGACCTCGCATGAGTCGCGTTTGCATTTACACCCTCGAACCCGTCGAATACGGCGGCGTCCCCGATAAAGTCCACTTCGCTTACGACGTGATTAAAAATCTGGGTCACGACTCAAATTTAATTTACGTCGCCACCAATCGCGTCCCCAACGGTTCACGCTTCGACAAGATTAAATTTTTTTTAACCGCTAAGGCGCAAGACGAAATCATCTACAACATGCACGGCTTCGGCATCCCCGATTACCCGCTGCCCGCGTGGTTGCCCTACCTCATGCCGCTCGTCTTCGCACGCCACATCATCAACGCCAGCCAAATGCACCTCGCCATCTCCGGCAGCAATCACGTTGCGCTGCCCTCCGCAATTTTGAATCGGCGCTTCATCGTTTGGATCGGCACAATGTATGAAGAAGAGATCGTGGGCAAAGCGATTGGCGGCGACCCTTGGGCAGTGGCGATGATGAAGAAACCGATCACGCGCAAGATTCTCGAATGGCAGGAGCGATTCATCTTTCGCCGCGCTAGCTTGATTCTCACCAACGGCAAACACACGGCGGAAGCCGTCGCCCGATCCTGCCCCGAAGCCGCCAACAAAATCCGAACCTTGATCTTTCCGATTGACGAAACTCGATTCAAACCGAAACCATCTGTCAGAGATTCATCACATCCTTATTTGCTCTTCGCCGCGCGCATCAACGAACCGCGCAAGAACACACCGCTCCTCATTCGCGCCTTCGCCCGTGTGCATCAACGCCATCCCAATCTAAAACTCATCCTCACCGGCGATCCCCCTAACGACATTTTGCTCAATGCCACTCGCGAAGAAAAAGTTATGGATTCAATTGACTTCCGAGGTTATCAAACGCCCGACGAACTGATTCAACTCTATCAAGGCGCAGAATTATTTATCGTACCCTCTTTGCAAGAAGGGATGTGCAACGCTATGCTCGAAGCACTCGCCTGCGGCACGCCCACCATCGCCACCCGTTGCGGCGGTCCCGAAAAAATGATCGTAGATGACGAGATCGGTTATCTCGTTGACAACAACGACGAAGATCAACTTGTTACCGCCATCATCAAAGCGTTAGCCAATCCCGCTCACCTAAACGTGATGCGCCAAAACGCGCGCGACTACGCCGTCAACACCTACGCCCGCCCCATCGCCGAAAAAATTTTGCGCGCCGCCCTCAAAGAAGTTTACCCACAACACTTTTAGAAAACCCTTTTTGTCATTGTTCATTGTCTCATTGTTCATTGTCTCATTGCCATGTCCTCCGCTTGCCTCTACACCCTCGAACCTCTCGAACACGGCGGCGTGATCGCCAAAGTGCGCGAAGTCGAATCGATCCTGCGCCGTTACGATCACGATCTGCGTTTGCTCTACACTGCCACCGAGCAAGTGCCAACGACGAATACGCACGACAAAATTAATTACCTCCTCCAAGCACACCCGCATTGGGAAACAAATTGCGGCTTCACTGGTTTCGCCATCCCACATTACCCGTTGCCGTTGTGGCTCACCTACGCCCTGCCAACGTTCATCGCGTCGAAAGTGATTCGGAATAACGATATGCACATCGCCGTCTCGGGCAGTAACCATTGTGCTTTGCCCGCCGCCTTGCTCAAGAAAAAATATATCGTGTGGATCGGCACACTCTATGAAGAAGAGTTGCGCGGCAAAGCGGCGGCAGGTGACAATTGGGCAAAAAATTTGCTGGGGAGTCTTTCGTGGAAAATGTTAGCGCGCGAAGAAAAAATGATCTTCGAACGCGCAGCTTTGATTCTGACAAACGGCTCACACACGGCGGATGCCGTCTCTCGCACCTTCCCTTCTGTGGCAGATCGGGTGCGCGTTGTCATCTACCCCGTTGACACCGACATCTTTAAACCTGATCCAACACAGCGCGATCCATCTCGACCCTATTTGCTTTTCACGGCGCGCATCAACGACTCGCGTAAAAATGTGGGGCTGCTGTTTAAGTCTTTCGCTCAAGTGCGATCTCGTTGCCCAAACCTGCGCTTGATTCTTACCGGCAATCAACCGGATGAGGCAGTGAAACAATCTTTGCGTGAAGCGGGCATTGAAGATGCGGTAGAATTCGTCGGCTACCAGACAAAGGAAAATTTGGTGAGGCGGTATCAAGGCGCAGAGTTGTTTGTGTTGTCGTCGTCACAAGAGGGGTTGGGGATTTCGATGCTTGAAGCATTAGCCTGCGGCTTGCCTGTTGTCTCAACCAAATGTGGCGGACCCGAAAGCGTCATCACTAGCGGCGATAACGGAATCCTGGTGACAAACGGTGAGGCTGCCGCACTGGCTGACGGTGTCACCGAGTTATTAACAAATCAAGAACGGCTTAAGGCGATGCGCGCGCGCTGCGCTCAATTCGCGCGAGAGACATTTTCAAAAAATCAAGTGGAGCGCAAATTGCTCGACGCATTGCGGACGGTGTATGCAGAACATTTCTCACGATGAACTTCAATCCCACAACAAAGAATGGTGGGAAGAAAACCCGATGACTTACGATTGGACGCGCACGCTTAACGTCGCGCCGTTCACGCCGGAATTTTACGCGGCGATTGACGAAAGATTTTTTCGATCTTCAACATCGCTCGGTCATCCCAACTACCCCAGCGATCCACCCTTCTCGAAACAAATTGATTACGCTTCATTGCGCGGCAAACGTGTTTTAGAAATTGGCTGCGGCGCGGGAGCGATGGCGGCGTCATTCGCCAAACATGGCGCGGTGATTAGCGCGATTGACATCACACAAACGGCAATTGATTTCACGCGCAAACGATTCGAGATTTTAAATCTGCAAGGCGACGTGCGCCGCATGGATGCCGAACAATTAGAATTTCCTGACGAGCATTTTGATCTCGTTTGGTCGTGGGGCGTGATCCATCATTCGGCAAACATGGAAGCGATCATCGCACAAATTCACCGCGTGCTGAAGCCGGGTGGCAAAGCGCAGATCATGATCTATCACCGGCATTCATTACGCAATTGGATTCTTGCTGGGTTGTATCAAGGTTTGCTGCGCGGAAAATTTCTAACCACGCCTTACGACGAAATTTTGCGCCAAGTAACCGATGGTTACATCGCTCGTCATGTCACGGTAAAGCAAGCGCACGATTACTTCTCTGCGTTTGAATCTGTTCGCACCGAGTTAACCGATCTCTCTGATCTATCGTTTATACCTCTCAATGTGCAAATAGAAAAATATCTGGTGGGCAAAGTGATCCCAACCTCACTCAAACGAAGTGTAGATGATTGGCTGATGAAAAACTTTGGGTGGTTTCTATTTATTGAAGCAACTAAATAAATCGCCATCCGCCATTTCATGTTCGTCTCCATTATCATCCCCACCTACAACGAAGCCGACGACATCCGCCAGACACTAGACTCGTTAGTTGCACTGGATTACGAAGACAAAGAGATTATCGTCGTGGATGCTTCGCAAGATAATACGCCGCAGATTGTGCGAAGTTACTCGACGAAGCAAGTAACGTTAATCATTCAATCCAGAGGCAAGGGACGCGCAGCGGCACGCAACGAAGGGATATTGGCGGCGCGAGGCGAGATCGTGATCATCCTTAATGCAGACGTGCGTTTGCCGAGCGATTTCATCCAACGCATCCTAAAACATTATGAGGCGGGCGCGGACTACGTGTTAGTGGAAAGCAGAATTACAAATATCGAAAAACTGCCCGCCCGCTACGCTCAAGTGTTGCACGAATACTATTTTCCTCCCCGCCCAGAAATTGAAGCCCGCATGAATTGGACAGAAGGGTTCTCATGTCGCCGTTCAGCTGCGTTAGATGCTGGCTTGTTTCCCGAAGGCGAAGCGTTTCCACTTGTGGCGGGCGAAGACGGCTGGTTTGGAGAAAAACTGGCAGCAGCCGGACATAAAAAAATATTTGATCGCAGTATCGTTGTAACGCACATTGCCCCGGCGAGTGCTAAAGATTTTTGGGACAAACGCATCGAACGTGGTCGAGGCGTGCCGCCCATTTGGAAACTGCGCGATCAATGGACGCTGACACACATCATCCGTGTCGTGATTACTGCAGCGTTCTTAAGTAGTCTCGCTTTGGTCATACCTATGCCCTCTATCCAACGCGCATGGCAACAATCATTATTCTCGCCACGAGGTCGCAAAGACTTTTTAAATTTTATCTTTCTCGACTGGCTGACTACCGCAGGCAATGTGTGGGGGCTGATTCGCGGCGTAATCGATCTCTACCACGTAAGCATCCGCTAAAATGCGTATTCTTTTGATCAGCCACACCTACGTCACGAAAGAGAATCAGAAAAAGTTGCACGCACTGGCGGCGATACCCGATGTAGAGTTGGCGGTGGTGACGCCGCATCTGTGGCGGGAACTGATTCTCAAGGAGACCATTGCCCACGTCCCCACCGACGCGCGATTCACACTGACGCCGATTCGCGCTGCGTTGCCAAGCCAAGAACAATTCTATTTTTATTACTCACTCGATCTTGGGATGCGCCACTTCAAGCCCGACATTCTGTATGTGGAGCAAGGCGCGGGATCATTTGTGTATTTGCAAAGTTTGATCTATCGCAACCTCTACACGCCGAAAGCGAAAGCGGTTTTCTTTACATGGTGGAATCTTCCCTATCGTGCCAGCCTACCTTTGCGGATGGTGGAACGATTTAATTTGAATCAGAGTCGGGGCGCGGTGGTGGGCAACCAAGATGCGGCGGGCATTTTGCGCCAACACGGGTATGCCGCCCCGCTGATCGTGTTGCCGCAACTTGGCATTGACCCTGTTGAGTTTCAACGCAAAGACGAAAGCGCGTTGCGGAAGTCGTTAGGGCTTGATCGGTTCACGATTGGGTTTGTGGGACGCTTAGTAGAAGAAAAAGGTCTGCGCGTCTTGCTCCAAGCGTTGGATGGGGTCAGTTTTAATTTTCAATTGTTGCTCGTTGGGCGGGGTCCGCTTGAAGATGAAATACGCACTTACGCCAACGAGCATGGTTGGGGCGAGCGACTCAAGATCGTTTCAGGCGTAGGTCACACCGATATAGCCCGTTATATGAACTGCATGGATGTGTTTGTGCTTCATTCGTTAACCATGCCTTTTTGGAAAGAACAGTTCGGTCATGTTCTCATTGAAGCAATGGCATGTGAGATTGCGGTGATTGGTTCGGACTCGGCAGAAGTGCCGAATGTGATCGGGGAGGCAGGAGTCGTCACGCCCGAAAAAAATGTTGAAGCGCTGCAAGAGGCATTGACGCGGTTGGCGGCGTCCCCTAATCTGCGGCGGCAAATCGGCAAGGCAGGTCGCGCGCGAGTCATGACGAAATATACGCATGAGGTGATCGCGCGGCAACTGGTAGAATTCTTTCACACACTATGAATGATATTGAACGCGCACGTTTTGCGTGCTGGCTTAACACTTCGTCTATCCCTTTTCCTGAATCCATACGAATGTGGCTGCTTGACTTCGTTGTTGGGAGTCAACTGACACGGGCAGAGATGAAGGCGCTAGAGATGCAAATGTTTTTCGACTTGGCAGACTCGGCGCAGAGCCATATGTTTTTAGATGGCAAATGGGAAACCGACCTTTCGAATTGGGCGGCGTTCTTTGCTTCTCGCAGTCAAGTTATCTTTGACGTAGGTGGACACATCGGCTACTTTACGCTGTTGATGGCAAAGCAAGGAAACGACAAAGCAACTATTCACACCTTCGAGCCAAATCCCAATCTGCTAGCGATTCTAAAACGTAACGTTGAGGTAAACCGGTTGTCCGTTACGCTCAACCAATTGGCAATTGCCAATTCGAATGGACAAGCAACTTTTTCTCTGCCGCATCGTCTGCGTCTTGGTACGGGTCGTATGGGCAATTTGCTTTACTCTGATAAACAGATCACAGTGGAGACAACATCTCTCGATCATTATTGCGCCCAGAACAACATCGCGCATGTTGATTTAATCAAGATGGATATTGAAGGCGGTGAAGCGAGGGCATTACGTGGGATGCGTGGGGGCTTACGGGCTGAACGCTATGGAGTATTAATTGCAGAGTTTCATCAAACAATCCTGTCAGAAATAGAATCAAAAGCGGTCTTGAACGAGTTGGAATCCGCTAACTATCATGTATACGAAATTCACCCTGATCGCCTGGCGCGGTCGCAGTCAATTTCCACCGCGTGCCTTTGCGCCATCAGCCCGCACGTTTACCGCGAGATCGGTTCACCTCAAGGTGAATTTTCTCTGCCGAGCAACATTAAATTACCCTATCCACTGACGTGATCTATGTGCGGCATTTTCGGAATCATCGGCGAAGCGAATAAAGAATTGGGCGAACGGATCGCCGAAGTGATCCGTCATCGCGGTCCCGACGATCATGGCGTGTGGGTCTCCACTGAAGGGACGCCTGTCACACTGGTGAATACACGTTTGGCTATCATTGACCTCTCGCCGCTCGGTCACATGCCTATGACGACGGTGCGTGGCGAGGTGTGGATCGCTTACAACGGCGAAGTGTTTAACTTTGCCGAGACCAAAACAGAACTCATCAAACGCGGTCACGAGTTTAGATCGAACAGCGACACCGAAGTGATCGCCAACGCGTACGAAGAGTGGGGCGACGAGTGCGTCCATCACTTTAGAGGAATGTTTGCCTTTTTGATCTGGGACGTGAAACGCCAACGCCTCTTCGCCGCGCGGGACCGACTCGGCATCAAACCGATTTATTGGGCAAACACGCCGACGGGCTTGGTATTAGGGTCGGAGCTCAAAGCGATCATCGCCAGTGGTTTCATCAAACCCTCTCTCAATCTCCAATCCTTATTTCATTATTTATCCTTCTAC
>JACRLA010000458.1 GCA_016215145.1 Chloroflexota bacterium | reverse complement strand
GTGCAAGATAAATTACACAAAAGCGGGTTGTCACTTTCCGGCGGGCAACAACAGCGGTTGTGCATTGCGCTGGCGTTGGCGGTGCAACCGGAAGTGATCTTGATGGATGAGCCCTGTTCCTCGCTTGATCCGATTGCCACTCTAAAAATAGAGGAGTTGATGCGTGAACTCAAAGAGCGTTACACCATTGTCATCGTCACGCACAATATGCAGCAAGCGGCGCGCGTCTCGGACACTACGGCGATGATGATGCTGACCGAGGATCGCCAGTCGGGGACGGTGATCGAAGTAGACACTACACAAACGTTGTTCACCCGTCCCAAAGACAAACGCACCGAAGATTATGTGACGGGGAGGTTTGGGTGATGCGCCTCGCTATCTTCTCTGATGTTCACGCTAACTTCCACGCGCTTGAAGCAGTGTGGGGCGATATTCAACAACAAAAACCCGATGCCATCTATTGCTTGGGCGATCTCGTCGGCTATGGCGCAGAACCCAATGAAGTCATTGACTTCATCAAAACCTTCAACATTCCGACGATCATGGGCAACTACGATGACGGCGTGGGTTTCGATCTGGATGATTGTGGTTGTGTCTATAAAGACCCACTGGACATTCAACGCGGCAAGCAATCGCTGATGTGGTCGCGTGAACTCGTGACGCCTAACCGCAAAGAATTTCTGCGTAAGTTGCCAATGCACATTCGCAAAACGATAGGCGGTCAGCAATTTTATATGGTGCATGGCAGCCCGCGCAAGATGAATGAATACCTGTACGAAGATCGTCCGCTCGCCACCTTTGAACACGTTGCCAAAGTTGCCGGCTGTGATATTTTATTTTTCGGGCATACCCATCTGCCATACCAAAAAAGAGTCGGCAACACCTTGTTCGTCAATACAGGATCGGTTGGCAAGCCGAAGGATGGCGACCCGCGCGCGGGGTATGTCATTCTTGATCTTCAACCGCAACCCAAAGTGGAATTTCGACGAGTAATTTACGATGTAGAGTCCGCCGCGCAAGCGATTCGTGAATCGGGGTTGCCGCCTCACTTCGCCGACCTGCTCGAAAGTGGCGGCGTGATTCCGTCCCCTCACCTGCAAGGAGTTAAATAATGCCCTCTCAAAATCGCGCCACGCTTGATCGTGAACTAAAATCTATTCAAGACAATTTGCTGCGGATGGGCAGTTTGTTGGACGCTGCCATTCAATTCTCTATGCAATCGCTTGTCACGCGCAACGCGGCACTGGCGCGGCAAGTGGTGAACGACGACGCGCAAATCAATAAGCTGCGTTTTGAAATTGAAGAGCAGTGCCTTGACGTGATCGCCACGCAGCAACCCATGGCAACCGACTTGCGCGTGGTGGTCGCCGCCATGAACATCGTCAGCGATCTGGAGCGCATGGCAGACCACGCGGCGGGCGTGGCGAAAATAGTAGTCAAGATGGGCGATGAGCCGTTGTTGAAGCCGTTGATCGATCTGCCGCGCATGGCAGAAGCCTGTCGCGACATCACGCGCAAAGCCTTAGACGCATATGTCAACCACGACGTAGAGACGGCAAGTGCTATGGCGAAGATGGACGATGTCATTGACGATTTCCATCAACAGATTTTCCGCGAGTTGTTGTCGTTCATGATCGCCGACCCGTCTACCACTTCGCGCGCGCTGTATCTGATATTTGTCTCGCACAATTTAGAACGCATTGGGGATCGCGCAGTCAACATTGCCGAGCGTGTTATCTTCATGACCGTTGGCGAGATGAAAGAGCTAAGCGCCGGACCTGACGCGCCGTTGTAGCCGATGGCGTATCGCGTATCACGTATCGCATCACGTATCACGCATCACGCTTCACATATCACGCATCCGCCACCCTCCACCTGCCATTTGCTATAATCGCGCCATGTTCTCTAACCTTCACTTCTCTCGCATTGTTTTCTTCTCGTCCATTCTCGCCGCTATTGCCTACATCGCTTCATACATCTTGTGGTTCAGCGCCGGTATCACGCTCAACATTAGCATCAAGTCTACGCTGGAGTTGGCGGCGCAACGTCCGGGGTTGTGGGGCATCGGTTATTTTCTTCAGGCAACCGCATTTTTATTGTGGGCGCTCACTCCGATTGAGATCGGGCAGAAGTATCGCAACAGCGCACCGGGCTTGAGTCAACTGACGATGATCGCCGGTAGTTTTGGTTTTGCCTGGCGGGCGATGACTGATTTTGCCCGCGCCGGAAGCATCGAATACTTTGGTCAACTTTATGCCAGCAACGATCCAACCATGCGCGCACTGGCAGAACGTCTCGCCGCGTGGACTCAACTGTGGACGTTTGGCGCAGTGTGGGAGATCATCGGCAACAGCATTGCTTTTGGCGTGTTTGCCTTTCTTGTGGGTTTGCTCATTGTCTCAAGGCATAAAAATTATGGCTGGGCAGTGACTTTGCTTGGCGGACTCGCCGCATTGAGTCTGATCGGCACGGGCGTGTATTACATCGTCGGCATCCGCACCGGACTCGGCATCATCAGCATCCCGGGCTTCGCGGCGATCTTCACCGCGCCGTTGTGGATCGCTTGGTTCGCCTGGTTAGCAGATCGCCCTGAACAAGAACCGCGACGCGAAGAGAGCGTACTGTGACTCACACTGAGCAACACCAAACTTCCGAAGTCTTGAAGACTTCGGAAGTTTTTAATAAATTTGATCGCGCCCTGACGCACGCCATTAAATTCTTGGGATGGACGCGCTCCAGTTATTACTTGATGAGCGCGTTCACGTCCATGCTGTTCGTCATCGCCTACGTCTGGTGGCCCTTAGTTGTTGATTATCTGAATACAGTGGATGTGAACAAGCCTTTGTGGATTCAAGTGGATTGGCTGCTGTTCGGCATCTTCGGCGTGATGTCACTGTTGATCATGTGGCGCGCCGACATCCGCAGTGATGGCGTGATCGTGGCGGTGGGCTTTGTGGGCGGACTCGTGATTGAAAGCTGGGGAACGCAGACTCACTTGTGGACGTATTACACCCTCGAGCGCCCGCCGTTGTGGATCATCCCGGCGTGGCCTATTGCCAGTCTTTCGATTGATCGGTTG
>JACRLA010000457.1 GCA_016215145.1 Chloroflexota bacterium | reverse complement strand
GGGTGGCTTCTCCTCACGGGGTTGCGGCACGGGCGTGTGCAGCGTCTGTTGATAATAATCATCTAACAACATGGCGATGATCGCCGACTCGTCTTCGTTGTCGGCGAGGGCGCGCGCTAACGGGACAAAACGTTGACTGCGTTCCGTTTGCAATTTATCGCGTTCACGCAAACGCGCTTCAAGCAATGTTGTGACTCGTTCTGTCACGACCGCTTCCACATCGGCGTCACTGGGTAGAGGTCGCTCCTGCATTGCAATGCTGAATCGTTTAGCGATTCGATCTAGTTCAAATTTTTCAACCCCACTCACTAACGAAACCGCAATCCCCATTGCGCCCGCGCGTCCGGTTCGTCCGGCGCGGTGGATGTAGGCTTCGGGATCTTCCGGCGGCTCGTATTGAATCACATGCGACAGGTCGGGGATGTCGAGTCCGCGCGCGGCGACATCCGTCGCCACCAAAAAGCGCAGCGTCCCCTCACGCACACGCCCCAACACCCGCTCCCGTTCTTTTTGCGATAAGTCCGCGCTCAACTCGTCGGCGTCATAACCGAATCGTTGCAAAACCACCGACACGTAATGCACTTTGGCTTTGGTGTTGCAAAAGATAATTGCCGAAACAGGATTCTCGATCTCGATCAGGCGCACCAAACTTCGATCTTTATCCATACCCGGCACGCTGTAAAAAATATGCTCGGTGTCGGTGACGTGAACGTGATCTTGGCTGAGGGTGATAAATTCGGGATGACGGATGAACTCGCGCGCCGTGCGCATGATGTATTCGGGGAAGGTCGCCGAGAACATGCAAGCGTTGAGAGGGCGATTGGGCAAGTAACGCTGCACCTGTTTCATGTCGGGATAGAAACCCATAGACAACATTCGATCTGCTTCGTCCAGAATCAACATCTTGAGGTGATCGAGCGAGAGCGCGCGTTTGAGTAAATGATCTAGCACGCGCCCCGGTGTGCCAACCACAATGTGCGCGCCTTGCTTGAGCGCGTCAATTTGCGCGCCATAGCCCACGCCGCCGTACACGGCAACAGTTCGCAAACCCGAATCGGCGCACACTCTTTCGGCTTCGTTCCACACTTGCAAAGCAAGTTCGCGCGTGGGAACAAGAATGAGTGCTTGGCAGTTGTTGCGAGTCGGATCGAGCCGCTCTAACATCGGCAATAAAAATGCGCCGGTCTTGCCGCTTCCGGTTCGGGCTTGGATCATCATGTTGCGCGCGGCGAGCAAATACGGAATCGCGCGCGCTTGAACGGGCATTAAGGTTGACCATCCCGCGCGCGAGGCGGCATCCCGCAAGCGTTGAGGCAGTTGTTCGAGAGTCGTATCCGCTAAGTTGTGAGTGATTTGTTCAGTAGAAGGATTTGTCATTTATGTGTGTCTCCTATTTTAGACTTCGGAAGTCTTGTCCGCAATGTGACTCATCGCATACTCGGCAAACGCGGTGATAGTAAGCGATGGATTCACTCCGGGGTTAGCCGGGATGATCGAGCCGTCAATGGCATACAGTCCTTCGTAATTATGAATTTGCATTTTGCTGTTGACGACCCCTTCACTCGAATCATTTCCCATCGGGATGCCGCCGAGGATGTGCGCCGTGATCGGAATCTTCAGCAGGGTCTCGTTGGTGGAGCCGGACGGGATGCCGTTTGTTTTTTCGGCGAATGATCGCGTCACGCGGTGAGCCAGATCGATCTTCATTGGAATGTTTGCTTCTTCATCTGGTTGTGAGACCAACCCTTTGCTGAACAACGTGAACAGGCTTCGTCCTAATCGCATTTTGAGTCTGTTGTCTTCGGTTTGCATCACGAGCATGATCGTCGTGCGGATCGCCCAGCCTGGAATCACCCAAGCCTTCAAAGTGTCTATCGGATGTGTGACGATCTCCCACAACGATTTTAAAAGACGCTGGGCAATGTTTGCTTCAGTGCTGATCAATGGCGCGCCCAAGAATCGCATCAAGTCTGATCCCGCCGAATAACGCACCGGCTCGATGCGCGTTACGTCGTCGGCGTGAAAGATCGAAGTGATGGCGACGCCTTTTGAATAATCGGTGTCGAGTGTACGGTTGATCACGCCGAGCAGTTCTTCGCTGTTCGTCCGCACCATTTCGCCGAGCCGCGCCGAGATGTTTGGCAGTGATCGTGTGACATCACGGCAATGGAATAATAGTTTCATCGTGCCGAGCGCGCCCGCCGAGAGGATCACGTTGCGGGCGCGGATTCGTTTTTCGGTTTTGTTGAACCACGATGTTGACTTGCGATAGACCACTTCGTATCGCGCGCCTCGGAGCAACGTCGGAGACGTTGACTCCAAAGGGCGAATGTCTTGCACGTCGCACTCCGCCCAAATTTGCGCGCCGCGTTTCTCGGCGAAATACAAATAATTTTTGACGAGCGTGTTCTTGGCGTTGTAACGACAACCCACCATGCACCCGCCGCAATGAATACAGCCCACGCGCGCCGGACCTTCGCCGCCGAAAAACGGATCGGGAACTTCTTTGCCCTCTTCACCGAAAAACACGCCGACATCCGTCGCCTGAAAAGTGGATTCTGTTTTTAACTCTTGGGCGATTTGTTGCAGCGCGGCATCTGCCGCCCACAAACGCGGGTTGCGCGCCACGCCGAGCATCTTGCGCGCGGTGGCGTAGTGCGGGCGCAAGATCGTTTTCCAGTCGGCGAATTTTTTCCATGCCGGTTCGTCGAACAATTTTTCTTCCGGTTCCATTAACACGTTGGCGTAACCCAAACTGCCGCCGCCGACTCCGGAGCCGTGCAAGGCAAACACGTCGCGGAAGGGGCTGATTTGCAAAATGCCGAAACAGCGTGCGGCGGGCAGCCACAAATACTTCCACACCAGCCAATTCGTCGTGGCAAAATCTTCGTCACGGAATCGTTTGCCGCGTTCTAACACCAACACGCTGTAACCTTTTTCCGTCAAGCGCATCGCCGACACACTTCCGCCGAACCCTGAACCGATGATGACGAAATCAAAAATGTCCATTGAGAAACTCCAAAACTATAAAAATCCCAAATCCCAAGTCCCAAAATCCCAAAATCCCAAAAACCCAAACTTCAACCTTCAAATCTCTAATCTCCAATCTCTAATCTCCATACACTTTCCGCAATCCGCATTCCGAAATCCGCAATCGCTTCAACCACCTACTTCTCCTTCAACGGCTTAAACCCTTCGCCCAGCACTTCGTTCACTTGACCGATGACCACAAAGGCATTGGGATCGGCTTCATGCACAATTGTTTTTACTTGCGAAATTTCGGAGCGGCTGACCACGCACAATAAAATTTGTTTGGCGTTGCCTGAATACATTCCCGTGCCTTGCCATGAGGTTACGCCGCGTTGCAGATCGCTCATAATTTTTTGGGCGACTTCGTCTGGCTTGTCGGTGATGATCGTCGCCGCGCGCACCACGCGCGAACCTTCCATTGTTAATTCGGCGGCGAGACCACTGACGTAAAGCGAGACGACGGAATAGAGAGCGAGTTGCCAACTGAATACTAACCCGGCGGTCAGGGCAATAACCGCGTCAGTCATCATATAGCTTTGTGAAACGGGAATGGCATACCGTTGAAAAAAGAATCGGGCGAGGATGTCGGTGCCACCGCTGGTGCCTTGCGCTCGCATCACCAAGCCCACGCCAATGCCGCCGATGATCCCGCCGTAGAGGGCGTTGAGAAATGGATCGTGAGTGAGTCCATCCTTTGGAAAAAATGGCGTGAGCGCGTCGAGCAACATTGAATAGGCGACGACGGTGAAGATCGTTCGCATCAAGAATCGCCGCCCGCCCAAAAATTTCCAGCCGACGATGAAGAGCGGGATGTTGCCGATGAGGATCATCGTGCCGATGGGCAAACCAGTATAGTGATTGATGATCTGCGCCGTGCCGCTCACGCCGCCTGCGGCGATCTGCCCCGGCACCAGAAACAGAACCATGCACAAGGCTTGCACGACGGCGCCCGCAAGGAGAAGGGAATAATCTTTGAAGAAATTTAATTTCATTGGGCGATCCACTTTAAAAACATAGCCGCCGTGCATACACGGCGGCTATCATTTTACTACTGGTGGAGCAAAAGACCCGAAGGGTTTTATAAACCCTTCGGGTCTTTGTTGATGGATCACGAAGGGTTTACCAAATGCACCCGAAACGAATCGGCGCGGGATGGATAATAGGATTGCAGTAGTGCCAAGAACTCGGCTTGGCTGGTCTGAGATGCATTGTGTCCAAAGAGCGCGTTTAGATCAACGCGACCATTCATGGCAGCCATCTTTAACAAAATGCTGTGGGCGACTGCGGCTTGTCTTATCGCCAGATCGTTTGGATAGTTAACATCGGCTGTATCGAGATACTGCCACACGCCCGCGCCGTTCATCTGTTGGCTGGCAACGGTGATCCCGCCCAAGCGATCAACGTAGTCGGATAGATCGGCGCGATCAAACACGACGGTGCCGTTTATGGTGCCGATGACATACGGTTGCAAAATATCTTGGGAGATGCCGCCTTTTCCTCTGAAGATGGAAGGGTGAAACGTAAAGATTTCAAACGTCGCGGCGCGGTTCGTAGGAAAACGTAACAACCAGATAGACTGTATGGTGGATTTATCTTTCTGCGTGGAATCTACTTGAATGAGCAAAAAATTTTTGTAGGCTTGTGCTGTCTGTGTCGGGTTGTAACCGTTGGACGACGTGAGTGAATTTGTTGACCCATACCACAAAATGCCGCCCGCGAGACATGCGCCGAAGATCAACCCGGCGATTCCAAAAAGGAGCCAACTGGTGACGCGGACAGGCGTATTCACGGTTGACTGCCAAATGTCGGGCGTTGACGTGGTCGCCAGTTGGGCAAGATATATTGAGGAACGGAATTGTTTGACGTAAAAGATGTCGCCTCTTGCCGCGCTTGGGCTAGCTTGAGCAATGCCGGGCGCGCCGACCAATCGGGGCGAATCAAACTATATAAAGAAGACGGATCACTCTCGAATGAGGTGGAGTAGTTGAAGTTGTTGATTATGAGCGCGGCGACGTAGGGTTGAGACTGCGCGAGTTCAATCGCCCCCACCAAATACTCGGCTTGCTTTTGCTCGGTCACGTCCAGCGCAAATTCTTTGCCCACAACTTTTTCTGTGGACGAAGCCCAACCGGCAGAGGTGATCCACAACTTTTTATCTTTGTCTCCATTCTCTACCATCATCGCGTAAACGTCTTCGTAGTGACGATAGTAGAACGGTGATTTGTTCTTGTAGGTTGTGCTCTCTACGCTCTTCGAGTTAGTGAAATCTTTTGGCGGGTTGTTGTGTCCATCCACGCGCACCCCCAGCGCATCAAAATAATTTGCCGCGCCCGCTTTATACATTCGCTTGTAATACACGAGATCGTCTATAGCGATCTTGCCGTCGTTAGAGGCGGTTGGGGCGAGACTTCCGCCGATGACGATCACCAGCGGGTCGGCGGCGTGAATGGCGGTATACGCTGGCTTCAAAAGTTCAACGTAGCGTTCGGGTGAAATGCCGTCAGGCGAAGACCAACGCGCGCCGAGATTCGATTCGGGATAAATTTCCACTGCGCCGACGAGTCCGTTATATCGCGTCAGCATCGCCGACATAAATCGCGCAAACGTGGCGGGGTTGGCAGGCGGCGCATCGCGCGTAGGATCGCTGCGAGCGATCCGCGCCCAATCGGGCGTGCCATAGACGCTCAACAGAAGTTGAAAACCGTGTGGGCGCACCGCCGTGATCATCGCGTCCATCTTCTCCCAT
>JACRLA010000456.1 GCA_016215145.1 Chloroflexota bacterium | reverse complement strand
TTGTCACCACATTCGAATCGCGGAAGCAGTTGACGCAAGCCGAAGCCGTGTGCCTGATCCCCGAACTGGGCGGCGCGCGCGTGAGAGGGTATGAGATTCATCAAGGTCGCACACGCGCTGACGGCGACACCGTAGAGGCGTTTAAGATCACGCGCTTATTTGATCGCGCCGTGAACCAATCCGACGGCGCAGGCACGCTCAAATTATTCGGAACGTATCTGCACGGACTGTTCGATCATTCCGAATTTCGCGGCGCGTATTTAAATTGTTTGCGTCAACACAAAGGTCTGGCGCCACTGCCACCGCACGCCTACGACACCCGCGCAAAAAATTTCGATCAATTGGCAGACTGGTTGCAGGATTATTTGGATATGAGGCGGGTGAAAAAGATTGTGGGATTGTAGGGGCGAGGCTTGCCCTCGCCCAATGAGGGCAACTGCAAATGGGCAACCGCCATTGGGCAACCGCCATCAGGCAACCGCCATTGGGCAACCGCCATCGGGCAACCGCCATCGGGCAACCGCCATCGGGCAACCGCAAGGGTTGCCCCTACAGAATCATTTACGGGGCGTGGGGATGATGACGACACTTCCCGAAAAAATTAAATTGGGATCGGGAATCTGAGGGTTGGCTTGAATCAACGCTTTAAGACTCACACCCGTGCGCTCGGCGATGTTGGAGAGCGTATCGCAATACACGGTGATATACGTTGCGCCCAAATCGGTTCCGCGCGCGCCGTAAGGCGGACAAGCTGTGCCAACAGCAACCAGTGTTGAAGTGAGAGTCGGCGCAACGGTGTTAATGGGAGCCAGTGTGCGAGTCGGCGCGACGGTGTTGGTGGGAGCAAGTGTGAAAGTAACGGTGGGTTGTGGAATGTTCGTTGGAGCAGTTGTCGGCGTTATGAGTGATGTTGCTGTGGGAGCAGGTGAAGGGGTGAAGGTCGTAGTCGGCGGCGCGGGCGGCGATGTCGGCAGCAACGTTTCGGTCACGGTGATGTTCGGCGTATCAATCTTCGTTTGCGTCGGCGCGATCACGTTCACAATTGTTGCGGTGGTCGTCGGCGTGGTCGGCGCGGGACGCGAACTCAAAAAGCGAACGGCGATCAACGAGATCAGCAACAGCAACAGAAGGATCGCCATTGCCGCCTTGCCAATATCCAACAACCGAATCTGTTCGGGCGTGCGGCGGCTCATTTCTTTTTCTTCGCTTTCTTCGGCTTCTCAATGTGCGCGCCAGAAAGTTCCACCGCTTGCGCGATCCACGATTCGGCGTCGAGTCGCTGCCACTTCTGCACCTTCATTTGGTCGCGCAATTCCTGCGGCGTCAGTTTAGCAAGATCAGTATATGTCTCAATGCCCGCATCCTTTAAACGTTTGGCGTAAGCAGGACCAATTCCAGTGATCAATTCAAATCCACGTTTCGTCGCGGGCTTCGGTTTTTCTGCCTCAACCCGCGCCCGATCCATTTCAGATTCAATCGCCGCCAACTGTCGCTCGTCTTCTGTTTGCGCCACACGCAATTTTTCCAGCGTGCGATCCTGTTCCAAGTTTCGCTCACGCAGTTGCTCAATCTCCCCTTCGTAATCATTCACCGTCTGATTATGCTTCGACAAGATATTTTGCAAACGTTCCACTTCTGCCGTTAACTCTGCCAAGCGTTTCGTCGAACCTTTCTCCGTCTTCTTCTTGGCGCGCAAGCGCTCCACTTGCGATTCAAGTTCCAGAGTGCGTCGGCGTTGCGCTTCGTAATCGGTTTCAATCGCCTGTAGCCGCGCCACGTCCGATTCCAATTCTGCCATGCGCGGATGCGGACGCTCCACCTCAGCCGGGCGGGCGCGCAGTTGATTCAATTCCGATTCAAGATCGGCAATGCGCGCGCGCTGATGTTCAACTTCAGATAGTTCCGACTTGAGATGATTGTATTCAAATTCGTATTCGCTCAGTTGAGTCACGCGCCGCTTGCTCTGGTCGAGTTCCGATTCGAGTTGGGCGATCTCTTTTTGAAATTCAGTCGTATCCGAAGTCACACTCGCGCGGCTTAGTGCGCTTTCAAGTTCGATGATCTTCTGTTTATCGTCCCCCATCTCCTTCCACAAATTATTAAACGCCGCATCCGACTCATCAAAACGTTTTTGCCACTCTTGCGCTTCGGTTAATTGCACACCCAGTGAAGCGATCATCGCTTCGGCGACGGGCAGCCGCGCCGCGCGATCTTCGGCGTTAGCCAATTTAGCGATTAGATCGTTGATGATATTTTCACTGCCGTCGGTGGATGCAGATCGAGTCACAGGGGTTGCCGCCACTGCCGCGCCGCTTGATTCTACTCGCAACCGATTCGCTTCCGCTTCCGCCGCGATGGCTTTGTTGCGCCACATCTCAACGTCGGCGGCGCGCGCGCGGAGTCCTTCGATCTCCGCTTGCGCCGCGTTAAGTTGCACGCGGATCGCCGACGCGGCGTTCAACTGCGCCGCCATCATTTCCATATCCGATTGCAAAGCGTTCGATTGAGTCTCCCGACGTTGTGCGTTTGCCACTTGCGCGCCAAGCGCGCCGATCATCGCTTCAGCGGCGGCGAGCTTGTCGCGGAGTCGCTGCACCTCAGTGTCATCACCCAGCAAACCACTCGGCGCACCCGACATGCTGATCTGCCCATTCGCCAACGCCAGCTTCTGACGCAGTTCAACGATCTCGGCAAGCAACTCCTCTTCGAGATTATCTTGCGGCTTCGCCGCCGCAGGTTTCGGTTGTTCAGCCTCTTTGCGCCAGAACATCCAATCAATAATCCACTCCACCAACCAACCGATGAGCAGACCGAGAATGAGAGCGATAATTAAATCCATAACGAGTTCTCCATGTTGCGACTATTATATATGCGCCAAAGCATAAAAGAAAATTGAAAGTGGTGTAACATTCTGCCCACGAATTCGTTATAAAGGATAAGTCATGCCGTCTCAACCCAATGACGCGCGTCTGGTGCAGCAAGCCATCGCCGGAGAGCGCGATGCGTTTGGCGATCTCTACCAACTCCATCTCGACTCGATCTATCGTTACATCTTCTACCGCGTCGGCGACGAGCGCGAAGCAGAAGATTTAACCGAGACCGTTTTCCTCAAAGCGTGGGAAGCGTTAGATCGTTATCGTCCTTCGGAGATTCCGTTCACGGCGTGGCTCTATCGCATCGCCCACAATTTATTGATTGACCGCCACCGCACACACAAGATGACCGACTCACTCGACGAAGATCATTCTGATCCTCAAACGGATCCCGAAACCCGCGCCCTGCGCAACGTGGACGCCGCCGTGATCGCGCAAGCGTTGACTCAACTTGAACCGCCTCACCAACAAGTGCTGACACTGCGATTCATCAACGGACTCTCGCACGCCGAAGCAGCGCAGATCATGGAGCGCAGTGAAGCCAACGTGCGCGTGCTGCAACATCGCGCCCTCGACGCGCTGCGCCATTCGCTGGCGGGGAGAATCGATCATGGCTAAAGACCTCTCACTCATCCTCGCCGAATCGCTAGAGGCATTGGATCGCGGCGCAACGCTGGAAAATGTTTTGGCGCATTACCCCGAACAGCGCGCCGAACTCGAAGAGCTGTTAAAAGCTGCCCGCACGATCCAAGCCGCCCCAACGGTGGCGGCATCCCCTTTGTTCAAAAAGTCGGCGCGCGCGCGCTTGCTGCGAAAATTAAGTTCGCGCGAGTCGAAACGATTCTGGCTGATCGATCTTCTCCGCCCGCTACAACGGCAAGGCGCGTTATCGTTCGCGCTGGCGCTGGCGTTGATCGTCGTCATCACTAGCGGAACGGTGCTCGCCGCAAACAATTCACTACCCGGCGATTCGCTCTACGGTGTGAAGCGCGGCGTGGAGCAAATGCGCGCGGCAGTCTCGCCGAATGACCCCGCGCTGCATATTGAGTTTGCCAACGAGCGGTTGAACGAAGCCCGCGCGCTGATCAAATTGGGGAAGTTAGAAAATGCGAGTCAATCGCTGAAAGAGTATGAGAACGAATTAAAATTAGCGCGGGCGCAGATCACCACGCCCCAACCCACGCTGGAAAAACAGATCGAACAACAGCAAACGATCCTGCAAACGCTCGCGCCGCAAATTCCATCACCGACAAAAACTCAAGCGACGACTCCTCTCGCCGCAACGGCATCGCCCACGGCGACGAAGAGCGAAGATAAAAATTCCGAATCGTCGAAGACTCCTGAAGCCAATAAAACTGTTGAGCCGTCAAAGACTCCCGAGCCGAGTAAAACGATTGAGCCGTCGAAGACTCCCGAACCGAGTAAAACGATTGAACCGTCGAAGACTCTCGAGCCAAGCAAAACGGTTGAACCGTCGAGGACTCCTCAACCGAGTCAGACGCCCAAGCCGAGTGAGACCAAAGAGCCGACAGAAACCAAAAAACCTGACAACACGCCCAAACCTTCTGAGACAAAAAAGCCGTGAGGGTTACAAACACCGAGTGTCTCGCGAGACACTCGGTGTTTTTGGCTTAACGAAGAAACCGCAAATTCGTTACACCATTGGGACAAGCGAGAGATTTCACCTCCACTTTGTAACACATCCTTCGTCTCATCGTTCTACATGGCAGAACCAAAATTCAAAAATAGGAGAACTGCCATGAACCTGATACTTGCTCTAGTCATTCTTTTTTCTGCCGCGATGGGCGGCACGGCGTATGCCTCTAACGACGCGATGCCCGGTGACGCGCTCTATGGAGTCAAACAAGCCGTCGAAACTATTCGCCTCACAGCATCGCCCAACGATCCCGCGCTGCAATTAGAAATTGCCAACACGCGCTTGAGCGAAGCCGAGAAGTTGTTGGACACCGGGCGCAACGCCGAC
>JACRLA010000455.1 GCA_016215145.1 Chloroflexota bacterium | reverse complement strand
AGGCTGTGGCAATTGAGTTCGCCCCTTCAACCCAAAGACGATCAACTATTCAACGCATTTGCCAGCATCAGCGCGCTCGCCTTAGAGCGAGTCACACTGGCGCAGGCAGAGGCGCGCGGAAAAATTCTCGAAGAGAGTGATCGACTCAAATCGGCGTTGCTCTCTTCCGTCTCACACGAACTTCGCACGCCGCTTGCCACCATCAAAGCCGCCTCCACCGGTTTGCGAAGCGGTGAAGTGGAATGGGGATCCCCTGCCAGCCAAGAACTGATCGCCGCGATTGACGAAGAGACCGATCAACTGAATCGGTTGGTGGGCAACTTGCTGGATATGTCGCGCATCGAATCGGGCGCGTTGAAACCCAACAAACAATGGGATACGCTTTCGGATATTGTCAACGCCGTGTTGTCGCATAATCGCCGCGCGCTAGAGAACCATGCGCTCGACGTGGATGTCTCGGATGATTTACCTTTGGTCGCTGTCGATCATTCGCAGATGGATCAAGTGTTGACTAACTTATTGAGCAACAGCGTTAAATATGCGCCGCGCGGCACGACCATTCGCATCCACGCCCGCCCCAACCTGGACTTTACAATGATGAACGTGCAGTTGTGCAACGAAGGACCTCACGTCCCGGACGAACACCTCACTCACATCTTCGATAAATTCTATCGCGTCACGGCGGCAGATCGCGTCACCGGCACCGGGTTGGGACTCTCCATCTGCAAAGGGATCATCGAAGCGCATGGCGGACGCATCTGGGCGCAAAACCTTCCGAAAGGATTCGCTTTTAACTTCACCCTGCCTCTCATGTGGGATGGAGCGAGACCGAAGGTGGCAAGTGGCGAATAGCGGATGGCGAATGGCATATAGCAGATTGAGTGATACGTGATACTACCGAACCGCACATTTTAGTCATTGACGACGAATCGCAAATCCTTCGCGCGCTGAAGACGATCCTGACCGAGAAAAAATTTCGCGTGACGACTGCCAGTACCGGCGAGGAAGGTTTGACTCTTGCCGCCGCCCTTCAACCGGATGTGATCATTCTCGATCTGGGGTTGCCGGATATGGATGGACTCACGGTGTGCGAGCGACTCCGCGAGTGGACGCATATACCGATCATCGTCCTCTCAGCGCGCGATCAAGAACACGACAAAGTTCTCGCCCTCGATAAAGGCGCGGACGATTACCTCACCAAACCTTTTGGCATTCAAGAACTGTTGGCGCGGGTGCGGGTTGCCTTACGTCACCTGACGCAGGCGCACGGCAGCAAAGAAACGGTGATCGTCGCCGCTAAGGTGAAGATCGATCTCACGCGCCATCTGGTGACGCGCGAAGAGGTTGAGGTGAAGTTGACGGCAACAGAATTTAAATTGCTGGCTCATCTCGCTTCGAATTCGGGGCGTGTGCTGACTCATCGCAGCATCTTGACTCATGTCTGGGGCGAACCCGAAGCCGATAACATCGAATATCTGCGCGTCTATATGCGCCAATTGCGCAAGAAGCTCGAAGACGATCCGGCGCGACCACAATTCTTATTAACCGAAGCGGGGGTGGGGTATCGTTTTATTAATGACGAATAGAAAGAGGAAATCCCAAATCCCAAAAACCAAAAACCAAAAACCCAAATCCCAAAATCCCAAATTTCAAACTTCAAACTCCAAATATTTTCCTCGCTCTCCCTCTTCCCCGAACTACCCAACCACCTAACTACCTAACCACCTAACCACCTAACTACCTAACCACCTAACTACCTAGCCACCCAACCACCCAACCACAACCACCGAACTACCCAACCACCAACTTCCTCCAACTTCCAACCTCTAACCTCCAGTTTTATTATTTGTCCTTTATCTAATTCATCAAAACCTTTGTCACCGTTTTATACCGGGCTGATAGAGTGACGGTTGTAGTTGCGTCTCTCTCTGCAAGGAAGGCGGCTATGGCAATCACATTTTTGACATTCATCGAAGCGGTGGTGTGTGCTTATTTGCTGGGCGTGGCAACAGTGTTCGCCATCCTCGTCTGGGTTTTTGATCGCAATCACCACAACGATGCGCTGCAAGATAACTTCGATAAGGTGTTTCTGTTGCGCTTGATCATGTGGCTGCCGTTGATCGGGGCAGGGTTGATGGCAATGAAAGTTGCCGGGGAATTTATTTCATGGATGGAGATTTGATGTGATCATCGCAGAAAAAAACGAGTCGGCGTCTCACGACGCGGAGCGCCGCCCACCGACCCAGTTTATAAAAAATATTTTGATCGGTCCGCGCTTACTCACGGCGGACGCGCCGCATCAAACCATCGGCAAGGCAATCGGCCTTGCCGTTTTTGCGTCGGATGCGTTGTCGTCTACGGCGTATGCCACCGACGAAATTTTGATCGTCTTGGCATTGGCGGGCGCGGGCGCGTTGACTTTCTCGTTGCCGGTGGCGATAGCCATCATGATTCTGTTGGCGATTGTCACTTTTTCGTACGAGCAAACGATCCACGCTTATCCTAATGGTGGCGGGGCGTATATCGTGGCGCGCGACAACCTGGGTGAAGGTCCGGCGCAAACGGCGGGGGCGGCACTGCTCACCGATTACATTTTAACGGTGGCGGTGTCCATTTCGTCAGGCGTGGCGCAGATCACCTCAGCCTTTCCTGAACTGCTTCCGTATCGTGTGTGGATCTCGTTAGGCATCATCTTAGTGATGACGCTGATCAACTTGCGCGGCGTAAAAGAATCGGGCTCTGCCTTTTCGCTCCCCACGTATTTCTTTTTGGGGATGACTCTCTTCACCATTGGGCTGGGCTTTTATCATTACTTCAGCGGCACGCTCAGCACGGTGACCGATGTGGAGATGATGCACGACGTGACGCAAGATTTGACTCTGTTCTTGATCCTCAAAGCCTTCTCCAGCGGATGCACGGCGCTGACGGGCGTGGAAGCGATCAGCAACGGTATCACCGCCTTCAACGAGCCAAAGAGTCGCAACGCCGGTATCACCTTGCTTTGGATGAGTTCGATTTTGTCGGTGATGTTTTTTGGGATCACGTTTCTCGCTGGTCAGATGCACGCCCTGCCATCGCATACCGAAACGATCTTCTCGCAATTGGGGCGCACGATCTATGGCAAAGGCAGCCCGATGTATTTGGCGCTGCTTGGCGGCACGACGTTGATCTTGATCATGGCGGCGAATACGTCTTACGCCGACTTCCCGCGACTCGGCGCGCTGCACGCCGGTGATGGATGTTTGCCAAAGCAGTTAACGTATCGCGGCAGCCGTTTGGTATTTACCTGGGGCATTCTGGC
Source organism: Chloroflexota bacterium (assembly GCA_016215145.1). GTDB lineage: Bacteria > Chloroflexota > Anaerolineae > Anaerolineales > VGOW01 > VGOW01. Next base: position 2,523 of record JACRLA010000455.1, on the reverse strand, counting down.
ATTGGCCGGTTTCGCTTCGTTGTTGATCATCCTCTTCAATGCTGAAACGACTGCGCTTATTCCGTTGTATGCCATCGGCGTCTTCCTATCGTTCACGCTCTCGCAGTCGGGGATGGCAGTGCGCTGGTGGAAGATCAGCAAACTTAAAGTGGGCGATGAAGTTAAGCAACTCGGATCGACTCTGCGCTTTGACCCGAAGTGGAAAGGGAAGATGATCGTCAACGGCTTCGGGGCTGTCGCCACCTTTGTGGTGATGATCGTGTTTGCCCTAAGCAAATTCCGCGATGGGGCATGGATTGTGGTGATCTTGATTCCGACGTTAGTGTTCATCTTCTTCCGCATTCACCATCACTATCGGGATCTGGCAAAAGATTTGTCGCTTGATTCGTTTGGCGCGCCGCCGCGTATCCGCCGTAACCGCGTCATCGTCCCCATCGGCGGGGTGCATCGCGGCACGCTGCGTGCAATGCATTTTGCCCGTTCACTTTCTGAAGATGTCACGGCGGTCTATGTTGCCATTGATGGTGCCGAAGAAGCCAAAGTACAAACGAAGTGGGCGAAGTGGGGCGACGGACTCCGTTTGAAGATCATTCCCTCCCCTTATCGCTTTTTATATGAGCCCTTGTTGGATTACATCCAATTCATCGCGCGCCAGCGCAAACCAAACGAGATACTGACGGTGGTGGTGCCAGAGTTTGTGCCGACGACCTGGTGGCACAACTTGTTGCACACCCAAACGGCGTTCTTCTTGCGTTTGGGTCTGTTGGGCATGAAAGATATTGTGATCATGGAAGTGCCCTATCATGTGGGCGAACACGATTGAAAACGAGTTCGGTGGAGGTCGAAACTGATCATGAATCCCAAGGACAACTTTTCGGCGATCCGCCGCTTGCTTGTCTTAATGCCCGATGTTGATTTTAACTTAGCAAATTTAGCGCGGCGTGTGGCAGAGATCACATCTTTAGAAAATGTGACGCTGGTGTTTATTGCCAACACGGCTGATCCAAAAGAGGAGTATCGCGCGCGCCGCCGCTTGGCGACGCTCGCCGCATTGATGCGTGACGGGTGCGCGCGCGTAGAGACTCACTTTACGCTCGATCAAAACTGGGCGCGTATTCTCAACGCCATCTATCAACGCGGCGATGTGATTGTGTGTCAGGCTGAGCAGAGCGGACGAAACGGCTCATCCTTGCATAACGAATTGGAAGATTTGTTGAAAGCACCCGTTTATGTGATCGGCGGACTATATCCTCAGAACCAAAACAAGACCTCTTCTGTTGCCTCCACCCTGTTCAACGTCGTCGCTCCCGCGCTGATTATTCTCGTCTTCTTGGCGATTCAAGTCTCGATTGATCGTGTCACCGCCGGACTGCTTCACGCGCTGCTGTTGTCCTTAAGTGTGATTGCGGAATATGGGGCGTTGGTGCTTTGGAATCTCGCTTCTTCAGCGACGTGAAATACAAGACGCCGAGCGCGCTTCGCGAAACGCTCGGTGTCTTTTTTTTGCGCCTTGTTGAAAAGGAAATTCTGTTTTACATTTGGCGCGCTCCCAACTTTGAACTTCCCACTTCTAACTTTCATCTATGCGCCCAGCCATCTTCCTAGATCGTGACGGAGTCATCACCCAGAATATTGAAGGCAGTTACGTCAACACTATCGCCGACGTGTCGTTTATTGACGGCGCGTTGGGATCGCTTGCTGAGTTAGCAAAATCAAATTACGCGATTGTGATCGTGACGAACCAAGCGGGAGTCGGCAAGGGGTATTTTTCGTTAGAGATGGCGCAGGCGATCAACGCCTACGTGCGCGAATCGATTCTCAATTCGGGCGGGCGCGTGGACGGTTTGTATCTCTGCCCGCACACGCCCGAAGAAAATTGTGAATGCCGCAAGCCGCGCCCCGGTATGTTGCTGCAAGCGCAGCGCGAACTCAACATTGATCTTTCAAACTCGTGGATGATCGGCGATGCCTTAACTGATTTGCAAGCGGGCGAAGCGGCGGGCGTGAAAGATACGATGCTGGTGTTAACCGGGCGTGGTAAACAGCAAGCGCAAGAACATAATTTGCAAGGGGTGGCGAATTTGACAGAGGCGTTGAGGAAGATTCTCAACCACACATGATACGCAATACGTATCCCGTATCGCGTATTCCGTATTTACCTCGTAATCGCCTCGCGCAAAAATACAGAGAGCTTCCCCACATCCCAATTTTCGGGTGAGGTCCAATCGGCAAGGTCGCGCTCGAATAAACCTGCTAGGTCCTTGAGACCTAGCAGGTTTTCTGTTGATTGATAAAACCGATTCGGCGGCAAGGGGGCGACGAAATTATTATTCGCCAACACGGTGATCGATCCACACTGTGCGGCGCAGCTTTCAATCGCTCGCGCCAGCGCGTCTCCTGCGGATGCCGTCACTGCCCCGACCAAAACCCTTTTCCCTCTCGCGCGCCTCACTGTTTCGTAAGGTAAGTTGTCAACTTGCCCAACGTAAGGCAAGTTACTAACTTGCTCAACGTAAGGCAAGT
>JACRLA010000167.1 GCA_016215145.1 Chloroflexota bacterium | reverse complement strand
GATTGCATCAGTGCCGCGACCTGCTTGGCGATATCTCCCACGCTGTCTATGCTATAGTCCATTTTGAGCCTCGTGTAGGGTTTTTGTCTCACACTTATCCTACTCTAGGCTCACTTTCTCTGACAACCTTTGCGTGCACACCTCTACCGCAGACGTTGCATCGCAACGTCTCTACTGCGGTATACTTCGCACCATGATTGTTACGCGCCAAAAAATGGAAGAACACGAAGCGCAGACTCTGGCACCTTACGGCGCGAAGAGTAGCGAATCGAAAGGTCGCGCCTATCCCGATGATGAACACGCCTACCGCACCGCCTTTCAACGTGATCGGGATCGCATCTTACATACAACCGCCTTCCGCCGTCTCGAATATAAAACGCAAGTCTTCGTTAACTATGAGGGCGATTACTATCGCACCCGCTTAACACACACGCTCGAAGTGGCGCAGATCGGGCGCACTACCGCTCGCGCCATCGGCGCCAACGAAGATTTGATCGAAGCCATTTGCCTTGCTCACGACATGGGTCATCCGCCATTTGGTCATTCGGGCGAGACAGCGCTGAACACGCTGATGAAAGATCAGGGCGGCTTCGAACACAACAAACAAACGTTACGCATTGTCACCAAACTCGAACACCGTTACCCAGATTTTCCCGGACTGAACCTAACGTGGGAAACGCGCGAAGGCATCGTCAAACACGAAACGGAATACGACGCCTCAGATGCTTCGGATTATGATCCTCATCTGCGCGGCAACGTCGAAGCGCAGATCGCCAACGTCTCCGATGAATTAGCCTACACCAGCCACGATCTCGACGATGGTCTGCGCGCCGGATTGATCGCGCCGGAGATGCTCAAAGGCATTACGTTGTGGGATGAGGTAACGGAGATTGTCGGCTGGAAAGGCGGCACACTCGACGATGTCACCCGCCACCGCATCATCCGCCGTTTGTTGAGTCTTGAATCAAACGATCTGATCCAAGCCACGTCGGCGAACATTGACGCCGCCAACGCCAAATCGCCGCTCGACGTACAGAAACTTGATCACAACGTCGTCGGCTGGTCAGACGATTTCCGAAAAAAGAATCGCGAGTTGAAAAACTTTCTCTATCAAAAAATGTATCGCCACTATCGCGTGGTGCGCATGGCAGAGAAAGCCGAGAAATTTTTGGCGGAACTGTTCAACGCCTACATTTCCGAACCGGCGCAACTGCCGCCCACGGCTCAAGCCCGCATTGATCAAGTGGGGCTGCACCGCGCCGTGTGCGATTACATTGCCGGAATGACGGATCGTTATGCGTTGGACGAACACGCGAAATTGTTCGATCCACATTCGAAACCGTAACAAACTATTGTGCGTATTCCGTATTGCGTATCGCCCAACGGAATACGCAATACGAAATACGAGGTAACTTTATGGCAGACGTTCACTACTTAACTCCCGAAGGCAAAGCGAAGGCGAAAGCCGAACTGGACGACTTGATCAATAACAAACGTGTTGCTTTGGCGAAGCGCTTGCGCGACGCTATTCAACAAGGCGATCTTTCGGAGAACGCCGATTACCACGCGGCGAAGGAAGATCAGGCATTCCTCGAAGGGAAAATTCTAGAGCTTCAAGCGATCTTGCGCGGCGCGGTCATCATCGAAGAAGGCGGCGGGGGTGGCGACATGGTGCAAGTGGGTAGCCGCGTCACCGTAGAAGAAAGCGGCGACAAGTTAATGTTCACCGTCGTCGGCGCAAAGGAAGCCAATCCACGCGAAGGGAAAATTTCGAATGAGTCGCCGGTGGGCAAAGCATTATTAGGGCGGCGCGTGGGCGAAGTGGCGCGAGCGGCAACACCCGCCGGGGAAATAGTCTACAAAGTGATTAAGATACAGTAACAGGTAAGCAGGTAAACAGATTTAAATAAACACAGGGAGACAAGCGAACGCTTGTCTCCCTGTCTACGTTGTATACCTGTTTACGTTACGCCGTAGGCGCGGCTGCCGATTCCGGTTTCTTCCATGCCGAGATTTCTAAGGTGATCTGTTGGAAGAAAGAGTTGGGCGGGAGCGCGCCACTGCCATACTGCATATCCACTACGCGCGCTTGCACTTTAAGGGCGGCAGTTTCCATCTCTAACATCTCGCCCGACTTTCCCAGCACCGGGTCGCCCTTCGATGCCAGTTTGTTCTTCGACCCTTCATCGCGGAAGGCGTGTTCACTCATCAAGACTTTCGTCACGGTGCGGATGTCGCTTTTATCAAAGAGCCAGACTTCAAACGCTGTTACTTTCTTCGGATCGCCCACGCCCACCGTCTCGCCGATCACCACGCCGCACTCGCCGAGGAAGTTGCCTTGTTGATCGTCAATGCTAAACGATTCATCAAAGAGATCATCTCCCAGCATGTAAGTCGTTTTGAACGTAGAGACGGGTTCTTCGCCCGCTTCGGCGATGGGACCACCCGTTGGTTGACTCACCACTGTGGAAGCACCCGAGCCAGATGACACGGCAGGGGCGCGACCTACTGCCGTTGGTTGCGGCTTAGGTTTCGATGACGCCGCGCCGCGCTTCATAATAAAGTATGCGCCGCCGCCGCCAAGAACCAGTATGACGAGCCCGCCACCGCAGAGCGCGAGCCATAAAGTATTATCAGGTGGTGGAGTCGGCTCGCATGTCGTCGGAATGTTTAATATCGCTGCCATTTGTTTGATGCGCGCCTGATCGGTGCCGCTCGTTTTGCAAATAGCAGTCGAGATTCCGATTTTCACCTTGTCGTCGCTTCCCAAAAATGCGGTCAAGCGAGCGTTCGCCTTGTCGGCGTTGGGCGACAATATAAAGGAGTCGGCAACCACTTGGACCAGGTGGGTTTGAGCCGTCTCGCTGAAGTTAAAGCTCACCGTAAACCAACCGAGTGGCAAGCCGATCCCCACCCCGATTACGAGTGCGACCACAATGGCGATTAAAATATTCGTCGGAACAATAGGCCTCATAGTTGCTCCCTGTTTGTGAGCATCAATAGGTAATTCATAACGTTGCGTAATATGGCACAGAAGTAAGAAAGATGCAACTCGCGTGCCAATTACGAAGACCTCCGTAGAGACGTTATATATAACATCTCTACGGAGGTTTCAGAATTAATTCTCGGCTGTCACCGCTTCGAGGGCGGTTTGCGTTTCACATTGTGTGCAGACCGCAAAATTTTTGTTCGCCACCACCAACAAGCCGCCACACTGCGGACAGGGTTGCTGGAGCGGCTTCTTCCACGAAGTCCAATCGCAATTCGGATAATTGGCGCAACCATAAAACACGCGCCCCTTCTTCGTCTTGCGCTCGATAATCTCGCCGCCATCCTTCGGGCAAGGTATACCAAGTTTTTCGAGCCAAGGCTCCACATGACGGCATTCGGGGAAACCCGAGCAGCCGATGAACTTGCCATAGCGTCCAAAGCGGATAACCAGTTTTTTGCTACACAATGGACAAACTCGATCTTCAACATACTCCGGCTCGACGCTCGCCTTCGGGATAGCCGCCTCTGCCGCCTTGAGCTTCTCCGAAAAGGGACCGTAAAAATCGCGCAAGACCGGCACCCACTCCCGATCACCCGAAGCAATATCGTCCAACTCCTCTTCCATCTTTGCCGTAAATCCAAGATCGAGAACATCGGCAAAATATTCCACCAACAGATCGTTGACCATTGTGCCGATCTGCGTTGGCATCAAACGTTTGTCTTCGCGCAGAACGTAACCGCGTTGTTGGATCGTGGCAATCGTCGGGGCGTAAGTAGAGGGTCGCCCGATTCCATTTTCTTCCAACGCCTTCACCAGAGTCGCTTCGGTGTAACGCGGCGGCGGTTGCGTGAAATGCTGTTCGGGGATCAAGCGCAACAAGTTCAAGGGGTCGCCGTCTTCCAGTGGCGGCAGCCGCCTGCCCTCACCCTCTGCCGGATCCGCCGGTTCAGCGTCTTCATCTTTCGCTTCCTCATACACCGCCATGAATCCCAGAAACTTAACCACCGAACCTGCCGCGCGAAAGAGGTAAGTCTTTTCGTGTTTGGCTTCAATATCAATCGAGACCGTGTCAAAGATCGCCGATGCCATCTGGCTCGCCACAAATCGCTGCCAGATCAATTGATACAACTTGAGTTGTTCTTTGCTCAGAAAATCTTTAAGCGCATTCGGCTCGCGCATCGCCGAGGTTGGGCGCACCGCTTCGTGCGCTTCTTGCGCGCCCTTTGATTTCGTTTTGTATTGCGGCGGCTCGGGCGGCAGATACTCCGCGCCATAGCGACCCGTCACATAGTCCTGCGCTTCCTTCTGGGCAACTTCGGCAACGTTGGTGCTGTCGGTTCGCATGTAAGTGATCAAACCCACCGAACCCTGCTCGCCAATGTCAACACCTTCGTAAAGTTGTTGGGCGATTGCCATCGTGCGCCGCGCGGTGAAATTTAATTTCTTGGAAGCTTCTTGCTGAAGTGTGCTGGTCGTAAACGGCGGCGGCGGATTACGCTTGCGCTCGCCGCGTCGGACTTTGATCACCTGCCATGACGCCGCCTCCAGGTCTTTAACTATCGGCTCCACCTCACCCTTCGTCGGCAGCGGAATCTCTTTATCGAGTCCAACTTCTTTATCGCCCACTTTGAGCAACTTGGCGACAAAAACATTTTTCTTGGAGTGATGATCAGGCTTTTCGAGCTCGGCTTCAATTGACCAATACTCTTGCGGCACAAAAGCATCAATCTCGCGCTCGCGATCCACAATGATTCGCACGGCAACGCTTTGCACACGCCCCGCGCTCAATCGCCCGCGCACCTTCGCCCACAACAACGGCGAAAGCGAATAACCCACAAGACGATCCATAATGCGCCGCGCTTGTTGAGCATTAACCAACTGCATATCAATCTCACGCGGATGTGAGAAGGCTTCCTCGATTGCCGGTTTAGTGATCTCGTGGAACACCACACGCTTGGTCAACGTCGGATCGATCTCCGCCGACTCGAGTAAATGCCAGGAGATCGACTCGCCCTCACGTTCCGGGTCGGTGGCGAGATAAATTTCCGCAGCCGAGGCGGCGTCACTTTTGATCTCTTTGATCAACGGACGCTTTTCATTCGGCACGCGATACTTCGGCGCGAAATCATTTTCCACATCCACCGAGAGCTGCGACTTCAACAGATCGCGCACATGCCCCACCGACGCGCGCACCTGATAGCCCTTGCCCAAGAAACGCTGCACCGTCTTCGCTTTCGCCGGAGATTCGACAATCACCAACTTACCGGATCGTTTAACCGGCTTGCTGCCATTCTTTGACGACACAATAACCGGGCGTTCCATTCCATTATGCGCTTCGGTTGCGCCCATCCGAAACAATTTAGTTCCGCACACAGAACACACGCCGCTCGTCGCCGCCGTGCCTTTCGCCGTGAATACGGCAACGGGGTCTTTAATTTCTCGTTTGGTTTTACACTTTACACAATAAGCTTCCATGTTGTTTGAAAATCACTTATGCAGGTAAACAGGTATACAAAGTATCCTCTTACGGAATGTGTCTACGCATTTACTTGTCTACGTGTTTACTTGTCTACTTAATACCTTTACAGATAATGATTCGTCTTCTGCTTCTGCAACTTTTCGACGATCTTTTTCACGTCCTGCGATTTATCGCGCGGACAGATCATTAAAGCGTCGTCGGTATCCACGATCACCAAATTGCTAACGCCAATCGTCGCCACAAGTTTCTTCGAGTTGATCAACAATCCCGTGCTGTCCACGCTCAAGTGATCGCCATCAATCACCACATTGCCATGTTCGTCCGGCTCAAGAATATCAAGCAGCGATGCCCAACTGCCTACATCGCTCCAGCCAATATCCACCGGCATCACCGCCACGTCTTTTGCATTTTCCATAATGCCGTAATCAATCGTTTGTTTCTCAACAGTGTGCCACACCCGCCCCATCACATTCCCAAAATCATCCGTGCCAAAAGTGCGCGCGACCTCATTTAATTTTTTCGACGTCTCGGGTAACTGCCGCGCAAATTCATCCGCTACTTGTTTCGTCGTCCACACGAACATGCCCGAGTTCCACGAATGTAAACCGTCCTCTAAAAATTTTTGCGCGGTTCGCTCGTCGGGCTTCTCGCGAAAAGCCAACGCGCGGTATACAGCAAATCCGTCTTCCTTGCCCACCGACTCGCCGCGCTCGATGTAACCGAAACCTGTCGAAGCGAATGACGGCGTGATGCCCAACGTGACGATATACCCACACTCGGTTTGCTTCGCCGATGCCAACAACACTTTTTGGAATCGACTCACATCTTTGATGTAATGATCGGCAGTGAGGCAAGCGATCACGGTGTCGCCGCCATTTAAATGTTTGGCGTACGCCGCCCCCAACCCGATCACCGGCGCCGTGCCGCGACCTTCGGGTTCGATCAAAAAATTCTTTTGCGGAATCTGCGGTGACTGTTCCGAAAGTTGCTGCGCCAGTTCTTCCGTTGTGACGACAATGACGACAATGATTCGCTCGGCAGGCAGAATCGGCAACAAACGATCCACCGCCAATTGAAACATGGTGCGCTCGCCGATCAGCTTCAACGATTGTTTGGGACGAGATTGACGCGACAGGGGCCACAACCGCGTCCCCGATCCACCTGCCATGATGAGTGCATAAAAAGGAAGCATAAATTCAAAAATCAAACTCCAAACTCCAAAACCAAACTTTGAGATTTGAAGTTTGGAGTTTGTAGTTTTTTTGTTTTACTCTATTTTATATTCCGCTCTTGCTTCTCTCGCCGCCACATATGTCATGCCGCCCACTTGCCGCACCATTCCTTTAAGTTCCATCATCGCCAACATGCTGGAGATGGTTGCAATGGGCAAACTCATCGCCACACTTAACTCGTCGGCGTGAAGCGGTTCAGCAGAGAGTTGCGAAAGTATTTTGCGTTCGGCATCGTCCGCCGAATCTAAAAGCGAGAGCTGCTCGCGCGCTTCGGCATGATGTGATGCCATTCGTAAATTTAATTCCTCAAGAACATCTTCGGCGCTGGTGATCAACTTCGCGCCGTTTTGAATCAAACGATTCGGTCCCAGACTATTTCGATTGAAGACGCTGCCCGGCACGGCAAACACTTCGCGTCCTTGCTCCACCGCGAAGTCGGCAGTGATCAATGCCCCCGACTCTTCACCCGCTTCGACGATGACCGCACCCAAAGAAAGCCCGCTAATGATTCTGTTGCGCGGCGGAAAATTGTTAGCGTCTGGCGGCGTCCCCAGCGGGTAATCGCTGATCAACGCACCATGAACGATGATCTTCTCGGCGAGCGTGTGATGTTCGGCAGGGTAGAGGATGTCGAGTCCAGAACCTAACACTGCTAGAGTCCGTCCCCCTGCCTCCAACGCCGCAACGTGGGCGACGGCGTCAATCCCGCGCGCCAGCCCGCTCACAATCGTCACACCCGCCGCGGCGAGCGTGGTCGCCAATTCCCGAGTCACTTCTTTTCCGTAAGACGTTGCGCGCCGCGTGCCGACAATGGCAACCGCCCAATCATCCTTCTCGACAAAATTTCCGCGCACATACAAAACGGGCGGCGCGTTATCAATCTCGCGCAAACGTTTTGGGTAATCGTCATCCTTCCAACAGATCATGCGAGCGTTGGCGCGGGTGACATCGTTTTCAAGTTGTTCAAGATTCATCCCCTTGCGCGCCGCTTCAAGCGATTCAATCGCGCGCTTGTCGAGACCCGCTTCGGCGAGATCACTTCGAGTCGCGCGCCAGGCTGTTTCAAGATCGTCGAAGTGATCGAGCAAGGCGCGCAGCTTCGCGGGTCCAATGCCCTTCACGCGATTGAATGCGATCCAAAATTTTCGATCTGACATGGGCGTTTATCCCTGAGCGAGGCGGGCAGAGAATAGCACACGAAAAGAAAGCGTGTCAAGCAGACAAAAGACCTTCAAGATTTAAAAAACTTGAAGGTCTCCGACTCCATCCATTCCTTGTTTGCGCCGCTGTTAAACTGCACACAAACATTTCGATTATTTCTTTAACGCTTTTCCGAAATCTTCAGGTGTCACGCCTGCCTGTTTAAGAATCCCTCGCAATGTGCCAGTCGCCAATTCGTCGTGCATTGGCACAACACACCCTTTGCTACCTTTTCACAGTACCAGATGGCTCCCGCGCTGACGCCTTTGCGAAAAGCCTAACCGCTATCGCCTCACGTCCTGAAACGCGCGGAAGTTTAGGCATAAGCCGCTTCGAATGTCGTCATTAATGAGCGAACAATCTTTTTGATCGGGAACTCTTCCAAATATAACTCTGTTGCCTCTCGAAGATTTGTCAACGCGCCTTCAACCGTTTTGCCTTGACTCACCGTGCCAACTTCCGGGCATTGAGCAACATACCATCGCCCTTCTTTATGAATCACGGCGGTCAAAACGAGCGGATTCTTATGTCGTCGGCGCACACCATTTCGTCTCAACATAAACACTCCTTGATCGTATCTTCTCAATAATCAGGGGTAGGGGCAAGCTTTGCGCTTGCCCATCTGTATCAAGCTAAGACATTTTCTGCGGAAAACGCCAGCAATAATTGAAACGAATGAGGTGTCGTTTTACGTTTGTTGATGCGACAGCCTGTTGCTAAACAGTGTTGGATCATAATAATCACCTCTTCTAAACGAG
>JACRLA010000465.1 GCA_016215145.1 Chloroflexota bacterium | reverse complement strand
TAGACGACGCGATTGCGCTACTCCGTGGCAAGTTTGTCATCATTGAGCCTGCCACGTTGGAAACGCCTGTTTGCCGTGATCCAGATGATGACACAGTGCTTGGTACGGCAATTGCGGGCGAAGCACAGTGCATCATCACAGGTGACAAAGATTTACTCTCGCTGATCCGATACGCCGGCATAGACATTTTCAAGCCAAACGCATGTGAGGAGTACGAAAAGAAGCAGATGTAAACACGCGCACAAAACGTCCTCTCACTTGAGAGGACGTTTTTGATTCTCACGCAGTATAATCACCGCGTCTGCACATCACACCTGACAGGTCTTTTTAAATTTCATCAAGTGTTAAATTCGGCAAGACCTGTCAGGTGTTGCCGAGAATCTTCAGGAGAAAAATGTCAACGCACCATCTCGTCTTACAACTCCGCTTCACTCGCCGCGAATTCAAACGCGCCCTCAAAGGAGTCACTGAAGCCGAAGCGCGCAAACGCTTTAAGCCTATGAACTGCATCAGTTGGAACGTTGGGCATTTGGCGTGGCAAGAGCAACAATACTATGTACTCTTTGGGCAAAAGAAATTATTATTGCCAGAGATCAATGATCTATTCGCTTACGGCAATTCCCAAAGAGCCTAAAATTATCACATCTTATGAGCAGGACTACCCATAATTTCTGGAGGTTGCGATGTCTGAAAAAAACAAAGGCGTAATTGGAATCTTGACGGGGGGGGGCGATGTGCCGGGCTTGAATCCCGCCATTCGCGCGGTGACAATCCGCGCTTTGCGGGAAGGTTACAAGGTGATCGGTATCCGGCGTGGCTGGGGCGGACTGGTGGATACTATCCGCGACAAGGACGCGGATAACAGCGATAACTTCCAGACTCTCACGCAAGAGATCGTCAACCGCGCCGGGCGCACGGGCGGAACCTTCCTGCATTCTTCGCGCACCAATCCGGGCAAGGTCAAGAAGGATGACGTCCCGGCGCACTTGCAGGATAAGTATGCCGAGAAGACGAACGATCTCACGCCCGAAATTCTCAAGAACCTCGATTTTCTCGGCGTGGATTACCTTGTCCCAATCGGCGGCGACGATACCTTAAGCTACGGCGTGCGTTTGTATCAAGAGGGATTCAAAGTCGTTGCCATTCCTAAAACGATGGACAACGACGTGCCAGGCACTGATTACTGCATCGGATTCAGCACCTGCGTCACGCGCACGATCGCGCTTGCCAACAGCATGCGCACCAGCGCCGGTTCGCATGAACGCTTTATGATTCTCGAAATCTTTGGGCGTTATGCCGGGTTTACCGCCATGCTGCCGACGATGGCCGGCGCGGCGCATCGCTGCGTGATCCCGGAATTCAAATTCGACATTGAACACCTGACCGAATTGATGGTTAAAGACCGCAACGAAAACCCCAGCAATTATTCGATAGTGCTGATCTCGCAAGGCGCGATGTTTGAGAACGGCGAGATGGTTTTTCAAGACCTCTCCGCCGACGCATATGGTCATGCCAAGCTGGGCGGCATCGGCGATCTGGTTTCGTCGCGTGTCAAGGAACTCTCACCGAAATACAATAAAGGTAAAAAGATTGAAGTGATCAGCCAGCAGCTCGGTTACATGGTACGCAGCGGCGACCCGGACGCGATTGATTCCATTGTCCCAATGGCCTTCGGCAACCTCGCGCTCGACTTGATCCTGAGCTCCGTCCACGGCAGGTTAGTGGTCTTGAAGAACGGGCGCTACGACAACCTGCCTTTGGACGTCGTCACCTCGACGAAAAAAATTGTGGATGTGGAGCGTTTTTACGATACGAAACGATACCGTCCGAAATATGAGAATTTTGAAATGAAGCCGCTCTTCATTATGACAAGCGAGATGTAATTGCAGGAAAAAGTCCCCGCCAAATTTTGCTTCGAGTTTTCCCGCTCCCAAGCAGAGTCCATGCCCGCCCATGCGTAGCATGTCCCGAAGGGGTATAACGCAAACCGTTAGCTCCCAATTACACAAAACGTCCTTTTCCATTCAGAGGACGTTTTTGATTCTCACGCAGTATAATCACCGCGTCTGCACATCACACCTGACAGGTCTATTTAAATTTCATCAAGTGTTAAATTCGGCAAGACCTGTCAGGTGTTGCCGAGAATCTTCAGGAGAAAAATGTCAACGCATCCACTCGTCTTACAACTCCGCTTCACCCGCAGCGAATTCAAACGCGCCGTCAAAGGAATCTCTACGCAATACGAAATACGCAACACGATTCCATCCAACGTCTAACTTCCAACCTCTAATAATGACCATTCACCTTCTCAAAATCCCCACGCCCTTCCCCGTCGGCGCGATCAACGCCTACTTGCTCGAAGGCGATCAACTCACGCTCATTGATTGCGGGCCCAAATATCCCGACGCACTCAACGGTCTCGAATCGGAACTAGGCAAACTTCGTTATCGCATCGAAGACATTCAACAACTCATCGTCACCCATCATCATGTCGATCACATCGGGCTGGCAGGCGAAGTCGTTAAACGATCTGGCGCAAAAGTTTTGGCGAACCCGCGCACCGTTCCCTACCTCACCGACTACGCCAGCGTGCGCGCCAACAACCACGCCTTCTATCAACAACTGATGATCGAGAGCGGCGTGCCGGGTGACATCCAAGAAAAAATTGATCGCACGGGCGGCAGCTTTTCGAAATGGGCTGACCCCGTCCCCGTTGCCCGCACCCTTGACGAAGGTGACACGGTCAACATCGGCGGCGGCAGTTGGCGTGTGTATTACACGCCCGGTCACGCCGGCGATCTCATCTGCCTGTTCAACGAAGCGACAGGCGAACTCATCTCGAATGATCATCTCTTGCGCGACATCTCAGCGAACCCTCTTATCGAGCCGCCACTCCAAGGCGAGACCGAAAGACCGAAGCGGCTGCTGCAATACATCTCACAAATGACTCGCATCGCCGACCTGCATCCGCGCATTGCCTATCCCGGGCACGGCGAGATCATCCACGACGTTCCCGGTCTGGTTCGCAAACGCATTCACTTCCATCAACGCCGCGCCAACAAAATTTACGATCTACTCAAACCCGCGCCGCTCACGTTGTGGGAGATCACCCACTGCACCTTTCAAGATCGACTCAAATCAGGATCAGATTTTTATTTAGGCCTGTCCGAGATTTTGGGGCATGTAGATATTTTGGTGAGTGATGGACGGGTGGAAGGTGCGAAAGAGGGCGAAGCAATCAAATGGAGCGCGAAAAACAAATAGATGGCACGCCCGCCTTTGCTGAACACGACTCTGCGCTGGTTTCTGTTCACCATGATCTTGGCGAACACTGCCAGCCGCATGGTCTTCGCCTTTCTGCCAGTGTATTTCAAAGAGATGGGGGCAAGCGTTGCCGAGATCGGCTTCATCTTCTCTGCCGCCTCACTCGTCCCCCTCATCTTGCAGATCTTCGGCGGTTGGCTTTCTGATTCTATCGGACGATTACGCACAATCGCTTTAGGCGCAGTAGGCGGATCGCTCGGATATGTCCTGTTCGTGTTTGCCCCTACGTGGCAATGGGCGTTACTCGCGTTAAGTTTGGAATACATCTCAGGCGCATTAGTCGGTCCAAGCTTCAGCGCCTTCATCGCCGAACAATCCCCAGAAGAAACGCGCGGACGAGTCTTTGGGATCGTCAACGGAATTTTCCTGATCGTCGGCGTCATCGGACCCCTCATTGGCGGTTGGTTGGCAAGTTACAGCTTCACGCTGATGCTCAGTGTGGCGTGTGTGCTGTATCTCGGCACAGCGATAGTACGTGTATGGATGGCGACTACTGCGCGCTTTGTAAAACCGATCCAAAGAGACACCCTCTCACTCGACTCGTTACGCACCAAGATGCTTGGCATGTTTGGCTTGTTGATCGGCGGCGGCGCGTTGACATGGGTCTTCATCACCGACGGTGTGCGCGATGTGGCATTTCGTCTCTCGGCGGAATTGCAGCCATTGTATTACGCCCAGATCGGCAACATGGATGTGACGCAGATCGGTTGGGTAAGCTCGATCTTCGGAGTAGCGATGATGGTGATCGCCCTGCCCGCCGGTTGGCTGGCGGACAAACGCGGCGAGCGGCTGACGATCATGGGCGGATTCTTTTTGCAGTTTCTGGGGCTGGCGATCTTTTTGATCTCAGGAAACTTTTGGGGATTCGCGGCGGCGATCTTCGTCTTTGGCTTGGGCATCGGCTTGATCAGTCCGGCGTACGATTCGTTTGTTTCGAAAATTGTCCCGGAGAATATGCGCGGCATCGCTTTTGGATTGCTGCAAACCAGTTTAGGCATACTCTCCCTCCCCGCCCCTTGGCTCGGAGCGCAGTTGTGGGAGAAGATCGATCCGCGCGCGCCATTCGCCATCACCGCTGTGGCGATTCTTTTAGCCGTTGTGCCGGTGTGGTTCAAATTTATGCTGCCCCAAAAACACGAACTTGTGCGCAACCCGTAATTGCTTTGCTGTGATCGGAATCATAATCCCGCAAATGGAAATCTATAACAACTATGACGCCGCCAATTCGACCCGCCTTTGTGCCAACAACGGCGTTAGCAAATTCAGTGAAG
>JACRLA010000440.1 GCA_016215145.1 Chloroflexota bacterium | reverse complement strand
GGAGATTGGAAGTTAGAGGTGGAGTAAAATTAGATCGTGTGAATTATTGGATAGTGGGCTATATTTAACAAGCGCGTGTGCGACTCTCATGCTTCCATGCAGACTAATGGTTGGGATCAGAACAATGCTGATAGTGGATTAGAAAACCGTCCCCCACCCCACTCCGAAATTACAAAGAGATGTTTCTTATGAAGTCTATATGCTGTCAACGAATACACAACGAATAAACGAATGATGTTCGACACGGAGCGTATTCGTTTACGCGAAGCGGATTAGCGAAGCCATTCGTTGACAACAATTTAAGGAGATCACCCTCATGCCCACCTACTTTAAATCCCCCTCACCCTTTGCTAAAAATCTTCCCTTCTCCGAAGCGGTGCAAGTCGGCAACTTGTTATATCTCTCCGGTCAACTTGGCGTTGACGAGTCGGGGCAAGTGGTGTCGGGCGGCGTGCAAGCCGAGACCAAGCAAGCGATGGAACACATCCGCGCAATTTTGGCGCGGCGCGGCTTGACGTTTGATAACGTGGTGAAGTGTTTGGTGATGCTGGCAGATATGAGCGAGTGGAGCGCGATGAACGAAGTCTATATCACGTTCTTCAGCAAAGATCATTTACCCGCTCGCAGCGCGATGGGCGTGGGCAGTTTGGCGCGCGGGGCGCGATTGGAGATCGAGTGTATTGCGGAGATCGTGCCAAAGGCAAAGACGCGAAAAAGCGGGGCGCGATTGGAGATCGAGTGTATTGCAGAGATCGCGCCCAAGGCGAAGACGCGAAAAAAGAGAACGGCGAAGAAGAAAAAATAACGACGCTCTATGACCGACTTAGCCATCGCTTATCGCGGCGTAGTATACCCGTGGCATTGCGATCACATTGGACACATGAACGTGATGTGGTATGTGGGAAAGTTTGACGAGGGGACGTGGCATCTATTGGCGAGCGTCGGGTTGACTCCGACGTATCTGCGCGAGCAGAAGCGCGGCATGGTCGCCGTGAATCAAAACCTAACCTACAAACGCGAACTGCGCGCGGGCGATCTGATCACCGTGCGCTCCGGCGTGTTGGAGATGAAAGAGAAATCAATTCGGTTCTTGCACGAGATGAGGAATGAGATGACGGGGGAAGTGGCGGCTATCGCCGTGTGCACCGGCGTCCACACCGATTCGGAATCGCGGCGGGCTTGCCCTTTCCCATTAGACATCATGGAACGAGGACAGGCGATGATCGTCGAGTACGCTATTCCCTAAACACAACGCGCTTGCTCATGGCAAGCGCGTGTTGTTTAAGAAATAAATTTATTCGGCTCTCCCGTTTTTTAATGGAAAATCAAGAACCTGTCATTCCGAGCGGTGTTGTTCCGCGAGGAATCTCTGACGGTTGATCAAAGAGATTCCTCGTCGCAAAGAACGCTCCTCGGAATGACAGTTTCCGGCAACTCGTTAAAAATAGAAGAGCCTTTTATTCATCGTTCAATACTTTCAAGAACGCTTCCACAACTTGCGGATCAAAATACAAACCTGCTTGCTCGCGCAAATAGCCTTTTACCTTTTCCTGACTCCACGCGGCGCGATACGGACGATCCACGCTCAACGCATCCCACACATCTACGATAGCAAAGATGCGCGCCGCAAGCGGAATCTCTTCGCCCTTTAATCCGCGCGGGTAACCGGTGCCGTCCCATTTTTCGTGATGGTAATACGGGATGTCGAGAGCCGGTTGCAAATAGTTGATAGATGACAACATTTTATAAGCGTAGGTCGGATGCTTACGCATGGTTGCTTGTTCGTCTTGAGTCAGTTTCCCCTCTTTGAGCAAAATACTGTCAGGGATGCCCAGCTTGCCCACGTCGTGCAGCAACGCCCCGCGCCGCATTTGCCCGATCATCTCTTCATCCACGCCCATCGCTCGCGCCAAACGTTCCGTCATATCGGTCACACGGCGAGTGTGCCCTTCGGTTTCTCGATCTCGCAAATCGAGCGCACGCGCCCACCCTTCGAGAGTCGCTTCGTAAGCCAGCGCGAGTTCCTTACCCGAACTTTCCAAGCGGCTGAACAATTCGGCGTGGTCAACCGCCACTGCCGCCTGATTCGCCAACGCCTCAAAAAATTCAAGCCAGTCACGATCCATCATCAACCACTGACGATGGAAAATTTCCAAGACGCCTTTGACTTGACCTTTGATCACCAGTGGCGCGACACAACTCGACTCAAATTCCTCTTCTGCTAACAACTGCGCGCGAGTATGTGACGGCGCGCCGAGAATCGGTGTGACGATCAGGCGGCGATCCAGTGCGGCGAGCCCGGCGCGCCCTTCGCCCAACTGCAAACGTGTTTGCCGAATCGCATTCGACCTAAAACCCAAGCCGATGAAATAGTTCAGTGACTGCGAATCCGGATCGAGCAGCAATACGTCCGCCGCGTCCACTCTCAACAACTCAATCGCCTGCGTCAGCAAAACAGTTAACGAGTCGCGCGCATCAAAGGATGAACGGATGGCAACGTCTACCGCGCGCATCGCAGCGAGACGGCGCGCCCGTTGTTCGGTTTGTTCGTATAAGGTGGCACGGTGAATGGCGGCGGCGGCAATATCGCCGATGGCGGTCAACAACCACAACTGTTCATAGACAAACGGCGTTGAGCGCATCACCCACAAAGCGCCCATCGTCTCAGTTTTGGCGATCAAAGGAATGCAGACCGAAGCCAGTGGCTCCGTTATAGATTCAAATTCAGAGAGGGCGAAGCGCGGCTCGTTCCGCAGATCGCTGCTCAAATGAGGTTGTCCGGTTGAGATCACGTATCCGCCGAGACCGGCTCCGGCGGGCGAGCGTAGACCAACTTGATCAACAAATTGTTCGCCGCGCGCCAACTCGATCACCGTCTCACCCGTTGACGGATCGCGCATAGCAATGACGGCGTCGTCGGCGCGAAACAAGTCAACCAATTCATCTAAGATGATCGGCAGCATCTCGGTGCGAGTCGTCACATCGCGCAGAGCCGCCGTCACTCGCGCCATTGCCTCTAATTCTGCGGTGCGCTGCACCTCTTCCGCCGTCGCCCGCAAACGAGCAAGCGCCGCCGCTAACTGAC
Organism: Chloroflexota bacterium; assembly: GCA_016215145.1. GTDB lineage: Bacteria > Chloroflexota > Anaerolineae > Anaerolineales > VGOW01 > VGOW01. Next base: position 2,887 of record JACRLA010000440.1, on the reverse strand, counting down.
CGCCAATTGTGATCAGCAAACGCTCATCCTGTTCGCTGAAGGCATTCGGTTGTTTGCTCTCGACGTTGATCACGCCGATCACTTTATCGCTCACCTTGAGCGGGACACACATCACACACAACGTTTTATCGGCGAAAGATTTGTGATCGGGCGCGAGACTCGCGTCGCCGACGCGCATCACTTCGCCGCTGGCGGCAACCTGCCCTATCACACCCTCGCCCGGCGCGATCACCGATTCCTTCTTGGCGGCAGAAACGCCGTAATACGAATGATGCGCGCGCAAACCTTGAGACAAAGGGCGCGCTTCCATCAACACCACGCCAAAATTGTCGGGGTAAAATGTTTCGCCGATGATCTCCGTCGCGCGCTCAAGCAGATCATCTTCGTGAGTCGCTTCGACCACCGCCATCGTCACCTTGTGCAGCATCAGCAACTCCGCCATCTGATAACGCAACTTAACGTCAAAGCGTTTGCGCTCGGTGATGTCGCGGACGATAGCCATCACCCACAAGCCTCGATCCGTTTTCAACGGACTGAGATCAATTTCAGCCGGGAACTCGCTCCCATCTTTGCGCCGCCCGTACGAGGCGGCGTTTTGCGCCATCGAGCGCGCGCTGGGCGCAGATATGTAATTATTTCGGTTGATCAAATGCGGGGAGTGAAATCTTTGGGGGATAAGAATCTCTATCGGCTGACCCAGTAGTTCATCACGCGAATACCCAAACACTTCTTCTGCTTGAGCGTTGACCAGAACGACGCTGCCCTTATCATCCACAATCACAATAGTGTTGGGCGCCGACTCGATCAGATCACTATCAGGGATTAATTCTGGTTTTCCTTTTTTCTGAATACCTGTCATCTGCTCGGACTCCAAATAGCAAGTTTAGCAACTACCACTGGAGTCCCAAGATACCATATTACGCGGGCAATTGGATCATCATCATCGTCCCTTTGCCCACTTCGCTCATCGCGCGGATCGTGCCGCGATGCGCTTCTACAATAGATTTAACAATGGCGAGTCCCAAACCGGATCCGCCATCTTGGCGCGACGCATCGGCGCGATAGAAACGATCAAAGATATTCGCCAACTTTTCCGGGGGGATGCCGACTCCCGAATCCTCAATCGTCCACTGCACCCCGCCGCGTTCGCGTGTCGCCTTCAACGTGATCACCCCGCCCTTTGGCGTGTAACGCAACGCATTGCTCACCAAATTGCCCACCACCTGCATCATCCGCCCATGATCAATACTCACCGTTGGCAAATTCTCGTCCACATCCACTTTCAACTCAACCCCTTTTTGTTTCGCCACCGGCTCGTAACCCATCGCCACCGAACGCAACAACTCCGCCGACGAGTGCTGCGCCAAATACAATTTCAATTCACCGGCGTCCGCCAGCGACAACGTGCGTAAATCTTCGATCAGGTTTTGCAAACGCTGCGCTTCTTTAAACATCAAGTAGAATAGTTCCGGGCTCGGCTCCAACGAACCGTCACGCAAAATTTCCAAATAGCCGCTGATCACGGTCAACGGTGAACGCAGATCGTGAGCGATGTCAGCCGTCATCTGCTCGCGCAACTGGCTCAGGTGCGCCAAATCCGCGCTCATCTTGTTAAACGCGCTCACCAGTTCCCCCACCTCGTCATTCGACATGACTTTCACTTCTTGTTTAAGTTCGCCGCTCTGCATCGCCCGAATCGCTCGGGTGAGATCGCGCAACGGTTTCGTCAACACCCGCGCCAACACCACGCCGACGATCAAGGCGATTATTGCCGCGATGACTGTGGCATAGATCAACGTCCGATCGGTGCGCGCCAGATATTCCTGTTCGCGCGGATCGCGTTCCACCGTTGCCAAATACACTACCGTGCCAATCACTTCATTATTTAATTCAATAGCCGAACCTTGCTGCATCATCACCGAATCGGGAACACGATCTCCGATGCGATACTGCCCTCCGTTGGTGACGGCGACACCATTCCGATCAACGATCACAACCGGCGGCGAGTTTCCCTCTCCTTGCGGCGCCCCTTGCAGCGGTGGCGGCGGTTGATTAGGATTGTTACGAGAGGGGTTATTGCCGCCGGGTAGAGGCGGTTGCTGTTGTTGTGGTTGTGACGCCGCCTGCCGCCGTGCTACTTCATCGAATCCTGCCCACGATCTTTTTTCTTGATAGTACGCTTTGGCAGTGATCAACAATTGAGAGTTGGTCCGTTCGCGCAGCAGACGATCAAATTCGTAAGCCGTCACGTAACGAGTAATGACGCCGACCAACAGTACGCCAATGAGACTGGTGAAGATAAAAGCGAGAGTGAGTTTGAGAGTGAGAGAGAGTTTCATATCCGTAGGGGCGACCCTTGCGGTTGCCCGATTGGGCAGGAGCAAGTCCTGCCCTTACATCGTATCTGATTTAAATCGGTAGCCCACACCGAAAACGGTTTCGATGTAGCGTGGTTCGCTTGGTTCAATCTCGATCTTGGTTCGCAAGTTACGCACATGCACGTCAATCGTTCGTTCCACACCGGCAAAGGAGTACCCTTGCATTTGCTCCAACAATTCAGAGCGTGAAAAGACTCTGCCCGGCGTGGTCATCAAGATCACCAGTAGATCAAATTCCGACGGGGTGAGATCAACGGCGCGCTCACCGACTTTGACGACGCGAGATTTTTTTTCTAGCGTCACGTCGCTCACGCGCAAAACATCGGCTTCTACTTTCTCTTGTTTGCTTCTACGCAGCACCGCCCGCACTCGCGCTAACAGTTCTGCCATGCCAAACGGTTTCGTCACATAATCATCCGCGCCGAGTTCGAGACCCACCACTTTATCGGTCTCTTCAAGTTTTGCGGTGAGCAAGATGATCGGCGTGTTGCTCTCTTTGCGATAGCTGC
>JACRLA010000166.1 GCA_016215145.1 Chloroflexota bacterium | reverse complement strand
GTGGCGCGCAGGCTCACTTCACGATCAAGGTAAACCGTGCGCGCAAGAGGCGAGTATGGCGAAAGCCTTTGCCGCCGACGTGGCGATGAAGACCACAACCGACGCGGTGCAAATTCTCGGTGGCTACGGTTACATGCGCGAGTATCCGGTAGAGAAGTGGATGCGCGACGCGAAGATCATGCAGATCTACGAAGGCACGGCGCAGATACAGAGGTTGGTGATTTCGAGAAGATTGAAAGCGTGAGGCGTGATGCGTGATGCGTGATGCGTGAATTAAAGTCACGTATCACGCTTCACGCATCACGGGGTTAACAACACGGCAAGCATGACTACTTACAACATCGGCGTAATAGCAGGCGACGGCATCGGACCCGAGGTGATCAACGAAGGTCTAAAAGTTTTGGGCGAAGTGAAAAATGGATTCGACGTGAACCTGGTCGAGTATCCCTATAGCGGCGCGCATTATTTAAAAACAAAAGAACTCGTGCCAGATCGAGTCATTGATGAATGGCGCGCGCTCGACGCGGTGTATCTCGGCGCGATTGGACACCCCAAAGTGGAACCGGGTCTGGTCGAGCGATCTGTGATCATGGGCTTACGCATGGGGCTCGATCTGTATGTCAACTTGCGTCCGGTTAAACTTTTTGCCGAGCATCTCTGCCCGCTCAAAGGCAAAACGCCGAAGGATGTTGACTTCGTGGTGATCCGTGAAAACACCGAAGATGCTTACGTCGGGCTGGGCGGATTCTTCAAAAAAGGATCGCCCGATGAGATCGCCGTTGCCGAGATGGTCTTCACGCGCAAAGGCACCGAGCGAATTATTCGCTATGCGTTTGATATTGCTCGCGCCAGAAACAAAAACGGCAAACCCAAATTAACAATGGTGGACAAAGCCAACGCCATCCGCCCGCAAGATTTGTGGACGCGCGTCTTCGCCGAAGTCGGCAAAGAATACCCCGACGTTGAACAGAATCATCTTTACGTGGATGCTTGCTGTATGGCGATGGTGCGAAACCCCGAAGCCTTCGACGTGATCGTCACGGCGAATCTTTTCGGCGACATCATCACCGATCTCGGCGCGATGCTGCAAGGCGGCATGGGCTTCGCCGCGAGCGGCAACATTCATCCGGGCAAGACCAGCATGTTCGAGCCGATACACGGCTCCGCGCCCGACATCGCCGGGCAAGGCATCGCCAACCCGCTCGGGGCAGTCCTCTCGTTGAGCATGATGCTCGATTATCTTGGCGAGAAAAAGACGGCGGCGCGAATCGAAAACGCGGTCGCCTCATTGATGATCTCGGATCGCCCGCCATCGTTGAATGGCAAAAATGGGATGACCACGACTCAGATCGGGGATGCCGTCAGCCGCCAAATCGCTTTGGGTGATTCGTCGCCCATGATCTCGCCGCGCGGCAAAACAAATGCAACGCACATTGCCCAACTAAAGTCGGCTATCGCCGCGCAAGAATCATTGCGCGCGACTCTCGGCGACCAAGCGATTGAAGCCGTGATCGCCGCGCTGAACGAAAAAATTTTTGCGCTCCGTGTTCAACAGCAACCTGTATAACGGAATACGCAATACGCAATACGAAATACGAAATACGGAATGTACATCACACTCATCCCACGAAAGGATCACTATGAAAACCTACAACATCGGCGTTATCGGCGGAGACGGCATTGGACCCGAAGTGGTCTGCGAAGGACTCAAAGTTCTGCGCGCTGTGAAGAACGGATTCGATTACAACTTTGTCGAATACCCTTATGGCAGTGAACATTATTTAAAGACCAAAGAGCTTGTCCCAGATCGTGTGATCGAAGAGTGGCGCGGGTTGGATGCCGTTTTTCTTGGCGCCATTGGTCATCCGGCAGTCGAGGTGGGTTTGGTAGAACGATCCGTCATCATGGGTCTGCGCTTCGGTCTCGATCTCTATGTCAACCTGCGCCCGGTCAAACTTTATTCGGAGCACGTCTGCCCGCTCAAAGATAAAACCCCGAAGGATGTGGACTTTGTTGTACTGCGCGAAAACACCGAAGATGCTTACGCCGGAGTCGGCGGCATCTTTAAAAAAGGCAAAGCCGATGAAGTAGCCGTCGCCGAAATGATCTTCACTCGCAAAGGCACTGAGCGCATCATCCGCTATGCGTTTGAAGTGGCGCGTCAACGAGCGAAAGAGCGCGGCGCGGGCGGGCGCAAACCGAAATTAACGATGGTAGACAAAGCGAACGCCATCCGCGCCCAAGATTTGTGGACGCGAGTCTTTGAAGAGGTGGGCAAAGATTATCCCGACGTGGAACAAGACCACGCTTACGTAGACGCCTGCTGCATGTGGATGGTGAAGAATCCCGATTGGTTCGACGTGATTGTGACCACCAATTTATTCGGCGACATCATCACCGATCTGGGTGCGATGATTCAAGGTGGCATGGGCATTGCCGCGAGCGGCAACATTCATCCCGGCAAGAACGGAATGTTTGAACCCATTCACGGCTCCGCGCCCAAATACACCGGACAAAATGTTGCCAACCCATTAGGCGCAATTGCCGCGGCAGCGATGATGCTCGACTTTTTGGGCGAGAAGCAAGCCGCGAATCGTATTGAGTCATCTATCATCAGTCTTTTGTCTTCGCGCCGCATCCCGTCGGTAGACGCCAAGAGCGGATTAAGCACGACTCAAATTGGTGACATGGTGGCGAAAGAGGTGGTTGGGTAGTTGGGTGGTTGGGTAGTTGGGTGGTTGGGTAGTTGGGTGGTTGGAGTGATACGCGATACGCAATACGAAATACGCATCACTTATCACGCTCTTCGCTATCTGCCATTAGCCAACGGAGGATATATGTCCACAGATCGTTACAACGTATCGCAAGTTTTAGATCACAACCTTGAAGCCGGACGCGGCGATAAAGTTGCCATCTATTACGGCAACGGAACGTACACCTACGCTCAAGTTGCCCAGATGGCGAACCGCACCGGCAACGCACTGCGCGAGTTGGGCGTGGAACAAGAGAACCGAGTCTTGTTGTTGCTGCTCGACTCACCGCAATTTCCGGCGGCGTTCTTTGGCGCGATCAAAATGGGCGCAGTGCCGATCCCGACCAACACTGTGATGCAGTCCGCCGATTATGAATACTTCCTCAACGACAGCCGCGCCAAAGCGCTCGTCGTCAGCGAGCCGCTTTACAAAGTGATCGAGCCCATCCGCGCCAACTGCAAATATCTTAAGCACGTCATCGTCGTTGGCGGCAAAGATATTCCGAATGTGCTGGATTGGAAAACGATCACCGACGCCGCCTCACCCAAACTTGATCCCGTTGAGACCTCACTCGATGACGCCGCCTTCTGGCTCTATAGCTCTGGTTCGACGGGTTTCCCCAAAGGCGCGGTGCATCTTCAACGCGATATTCCGTTCACCGCGAAAAATTATGCCGAAGGTGTATTGAACATGACGGCCGATGACAAAATTTTTTCCGCCTCAAAACTTTTTCACGCCTACGGTTTGGGAAACAATATGACGTTCCCCTACAGTGTCGGCGCCACTACCGTTTTGTTTCCGGGTCGCCCCACACCCGACGCAATTTTTGAAACAGTCGCCCGCCACAAACCGAGCCTCTTCTTCTCTGTGCCGACGATGTATGCGGCGATGCTCTACGCGGCGACCCTCACCACGCCCGAAGAGGGTGAAAGTAAATTTGATTTTAGTTCGGTGCGCCTGTGTGTCTCGGCGGCTGAAGCGCTGCCCGCCGACATTTATCGCCGTTGGAAAGACCGGTTCAATTTAGAAATTCTCGACGGCATCGGCTCAACCGAGATGCTGCATATTTTTATTTCCAATTATCCCGCCAAAGTCAAAGCCGGTTCGAGCGGACAACTCGTGCCGGGATATAACGCCAAGATCACCGACGAAGCCGGGCGCGAACTGGCAGCCGGTGAAATTGGCGATCTGCAAGTGAGCGGCGACAGCGCGGCGGCGTTCTACTGGAACAAACGCGAAAAGACCAAACAGACGATGCGCGGCGAGTGGTTGTTCACAGGCGACAAATATCACGTAGATGAAGATGGTTATTTTTGGTATCACGGACGATCCGACGATATGCTAAAAGTAGGTGGGGCATGGGTCTCGCCGATTGAAGTGGAGAATGCGTTGATTGAACATCAAGCCGTTTTAGAAAGCGGCGTGGTTGGGGCGAAAGACGAAACGGGCTTGGTGAAGACGAAAGCCTTTGTGGTGTTGAAAGAAAGTTACCAACCGTCACCCGATCTGGTGAAAGAGTTGCAGGAATTTGTGAAAGGGCGCATCGCCCCGCACAAATATCCGCGCATGATCGAATTTGTGAATGACTTGCCGAAGACAGTGACGGGCAAGATTCAACGCTACAAGCTGCGTCAATGAGTGAGGAGAGCAAGGTATCTGACTTTGACTCTGAGGAAGGAGCGCCTCTCTGAATAACTTAATCTCTCGACCCTATCATATTATTGGACACAGATAACCCCGTTCTCTTGAGGAGGAGAACTATCATGACCACAAATAAAAAACTCACTCGTCGTGATCCGAAGGCATGAAGATGTATTTTGAAAGTGTCGGCAACACTGCGGGCGGGCGCAAGATCGAACTTGTGACCGATGATGAAGGCGAGAAGCCCGACGAAGCGCTGAAGAAAGCGCGCAAGATGGTCGAGCAAGATCAAGTAGACTTGGTCGCTGGCATCGTCAGTTCGGGCGTGGCGGCGGCGGTACGCGGCTTCTTCGACGAAACGCAAAGCGTGTTGATCATTGCCAATGCTGGCGCGAATGCCCTGACTCGCGCCGCGAAGAGCAAATACATCTTCCGCACATCGTTCAGCAATTGGCAACCCAACTGGCCTATGGGTGCCTGGGCTTATGAGAACGTCGGCAAGAAAGCCCTCATCAGCGTTCCCGATTATGGGGCGGGCGCGGATATGTTGAAAGCGTTCGAATTCGCTTTCAAAGCGGCTGGCGGCACCGTCGTGGAGAAGCAGTTGACTCCGTTCCCCAACATGGGCGATCCCGCTCCGTTCATCACGCAGATCTCCAACGCGAAAGTTGATTTCGTCTATGCGTTTTACAGTGGCGCGGCGGCGACCACGTTTGTCAAAGCCTACGGAAGCTTTGGTCTCGCGGGCAAACTGCCGTTAGTGGGCGCGGGCTTTTTGGTGGAACAAGACGTGCTGCCCTCTCAAGGTGATGCCGCCTTGGGTGTGAAGAGCGGTTTGCACTGGGCGCTCACTCTTGATAATGCGGTCAACAAGAAGTTCGTGGACGACTTCAAGAAACGCACCACAAAAGAAGCCAACGTCTTTGCCGTGCAAGGCTACGACACCGCGCGTTTGATCGTGGACTCGGTCAACGCCGTGCAGGGCAACACCAAAGACAAAGCGAAATGGATCGAAGCCATCGGCGGCGTGTCCTTTGACGGACCGCGCGGCAAGTTCAAGATGGATCCTAAGACGAACAACGTCGTTCAATCGATCTATGCGCGTGACGTAAAGAAAGTCGGCGACACGTTGCAAAACGTCGTGGTTAAAAACTTCGGCGAGATCGCCGACCCCGGAGACGATTCGAAAGGGTGATTAGCGGATAGCGTATCGCACATAGCAGATAGCCTATAGCGGATGGCGGATAGCAGATAGTTGTCTTTGTGTCCGCCATCCGCCATAAGCCATTCGCCATTTGCTATAAGCCATTTGCCATTCGCCATCTGCCGTTAGCCATCAACCACTATGCCCCTCGACATCCTTGTCATCCAACTTCTCAACGGACTCGTTTTCAGCTTGCTGCTGTTTCTCATGGCGGCCGGCTTATCGTTGATTCTCGGCTTGATGGATGTCGTCAATCTGGCGCACGGCGGATTCTATTTGTTCGGCGGCTACATCGGGCTGACGATGATTCGTTGGTTCGGAAGTTTTTGGCTGGCGTTGTTAATCGCGCCGCTCGTCGCGGGAGCGTTGGGCTTGTTGTTGCAAGTGTGGTTTTTGCGCCGCCTGCAATCGCGCCATCTCGATCAAGTCCTCTTCACCTTTGGCTTGGCGCTCATCGCCGCCGACATGCTGCGCTGGTATTGGGGCGCGTATGTCGAATCGGTGCCGCCGCCGCCCGAGTTGGACGGATCCGTTTTGATCATGGGGCGGCAGTTCCCCGTTTATCGTCTCTCATTAATTTTCTTCGGAGCGATTGTCGGCGTGGCGTTGATGGTCTTGTTAGATTACACCCGCATCGGCGCGATTGTGCGCGCCGGCGTTTCGGATAGCGAATTGGTGAGCGGGCTCGGCATTAATATTGATTGGGTGTTCGTCGGCGTCTTCGTGTTGGGAACGGCACTGGCAGCTCTCGCCGGTGTCGCCGCCGGTCCCATTACGAACCTTTATCCTGGATTGGACTTTGAGATTTTAATTTTGGCGTTAGTGGTCGTGGTCATCGGTGGGCTTGGCACACTGCGCGGCGCGTTGCTCGGTTCGATATTGGTGGGCATGACCGAGACATTGGGCAAAGCATTCATCCCTGAATTTTCTTTGTTCGTTATTTTTGCGCTGATGGCGCTGGTCTTGCTGGTGCGCCCGCGCGGGCTGCTGGGGCAAAAAGAAGCATGACGTCTCTGCTGGCAAATTTTCGCCGTTGGCAATTTTGGTTAACGCTCATTGGGTTGATTGCGCTTGTGATCTATCCCAACGTAGCCTCGAGCTATTTAATCAGCTTGCTCACCGAAGTTTTCGTCTTCGCCATCTTCGCCATGAGTCTTGATCTGTTGTTGGGCTACAGCGGCTTGTCGTCCTTTGGTCATGCCGCCTTCTTTGGGCTCGGCGGCTACATTTTAGGATTCGTCGCGCGCAACTGGACGGCAAATATGTTTATCACGCTGCCCATTGTGTTGATCGGTTCGGCGTTAGGTGCGTTGATCATCGGCTTCTTCGCTTTACGCACCAGTGGGCTTTCCTTTTTGATGTTCACCCTTGCCGCCTCGCAAATGTTTTTCGGTATCGCTATTAAGTGGACGGCGGTCACTGGCGGCTCGGACGGTCTTTCTGGAATCCCGCGCCCCACAATCGGAGTCGGCGACACCGTGTATAGGTTTGGCACGGGCTTTCAATTTTATTTTGTCGCGCTGATCTTTTTCTTAATCGCTTTCTGGCTCATGCGTCAATTAGTGCATAGTCCGTTTGGGCGCGCGCTGATCGGAATTAAATCCAACGAAGCGCGCATGAAGGCGCTGGGTTACAACACCTGGCGTTACAAAATGATGGCGTTCACGTTGGCGGGCGTGTTCGCCGGACTCTCTGGATATTTATTTGCTTACTTTAATCGCCACGTCTCGCCCGAAACTTTTTATTGGACAACGTCGGGTCAAGTGATGATCATGGTCATCATCGGGGGCGCGGGCAGTTTGACGGGTCCTGCTTTGGGCGCGGTGCTGGTGCGGCTGCTTCCTTCTTATGTTAGCTCTTACACCGAGCGCTGGCATGCCATCATGGGCTTGGTCTTCATCTTGTTTGTGTTGTTCGCGCCGCAAGGCATCATTGGGTTGTTAAAAAAAGTAGGGCGAGTTTCTAACTCGCCCAACGAACCATGACGCAATTAAAAGCCGATCACTTACACAAAGACTTCGGCGGCTTGACCGCTTTGGTGGATGTGACGCTCGAAGTTAAATCGGGTGAACGCCGCGCCATCATTGGGCCCAATGGCGCGGGCAAGACTACATTTTTTAAATTATTGGCGGGTGAACATATACCAACAAGCGGGCGCGTGTATTTTGATGGGCAGGATATTACGCACTTGCCGGTTCATGCCCGCGCCAATCTGGGCTTGAGCCATACCTTCCAGCGCAACAACTTATTTTTTGATCTCACAGTGTTCGAGAACGTGCGTCTGGCAGTGCAGCATCATCGTCGGCTCGCTTGGCAAATGTTTAAATCGGCGGGCAGCTATCAGGCAATTAATGAAGAGACCGAAAAGATTCTGTCTCAACTGGGCTTGAGCGATCATCGCCAGCAACTGGCGCGTCATCTGGCTTACGGTCAACAACGCTCTCTCGAAGTGGCGTTGGCGTTGGCAACCGAGCCGCGCGCCTTGTTGCTCGACGAACCCACCGCCGGAATGTCGCCCGCCGAAACTGCCGAGATGGCGAAATTTATCGAATCGTTGCCGAGATCGTTGACGATGTTGATCGTCGAACACGACATGGACGTGGTCTTTAGTCTGGCTGACCGCATCACCGCGCTTCATTATGGGCAAGTCATCGCCGAAGGCTCGCCCGAAGAAGTGAGATCGAATCCAATGGTGCAAGAAATTTATCTAGGAACACAAAGCGCGGTCAAACGGCATCTCTAATACGAAATACGCAATACGCAATACGAAATACGTATCACGCATCACGTATCACGTATCACGTATCACAACTGTAACTCATGCTCTCTCTATCCAACGTCCACACCTACTACGGCAGCAGCCACGTCTTGCAAGGCGTTTCGCTCGACGTGAAGAACGGCGAGATCGTCGCGCTGTTGGGTCGCAACGGCGTGGGTAAATCCACGACGATCAACTCGATTATTGGATTCGCCCCGCCGC
>JACRLA010000165.1 GCA_016215145.1 Chloroflexota bacterium | reverse complement strand
AAGCGTCTCGGGCGTCTCTCCTATAGGTTGAGGCGCGAGAAACAATAACACGCCGTCGTGCGGAGCTAATGACACGGCAACCATATCCATTACAATGCTCCCGGAAACAATTGCCAACGGATCATAAACATAGCTTGGACTTGAAACGCCCAAAGATGTCAATGAATACGAGCGTCGAACCGAGACATCCCCGGTGTTAAAGAGAAAGATCACTGCTCGCAGCGTCTGAGGCATGTATCTCACTTGAACCAGAACCGGATCAAGCGAGCGCGGCTTGTGCCGGACACGATATAGATTTCCATCGGCGGCGAAACGGTCGTAGACAATATCTGCTTTGCCTAGAAACGGAAAGCGGCAATGTCTGCGTTGTGTCGGCAAGATCATTTTCCACAAGCGTAAGCGTTCTGACGTAATCTCAGCCAGATCGTCGCTTGTCATCATCACCCCTCCCGACATGCCAGCATAGAGCGCCAGAGAGCGCACTTCGTGATCGGTTAAGTTGTGATACCGTTGGCGCAGTAAGACGCAGTCGGGATCGATCTGCCAAAGAATATGGTTGGCAAAATTACGAGTTGATTGATCGCGCAACAACGACTGCGCCGATAAATCTCCTCCCCATTCCACTCCAACGTCTCGCCCGATGCGGACGCCGTCAACTAAACCCACCGATGCCCACAACGGGCAGCCGCAACCCACCCAAACCGCCTCGCCGATTTCGACGCGAATCATTTCAGCCACACGTCGCCAAACTTCAATGCGCGTCATCCCGGGCGTGTGCCACATCGCCCGTTCACTTCCGTGCGCGCAGCCGAAGTGCATAAAATCGGTTTTGAAATACTCACAGCCCCACTCGTTACGCCACACACGAAACACACGCCGCAGATAATCGAACGCCTCGGGATGTGTCGTATCTAAAATGTAATACTCCTCGCTTCGTTTATGCCAACGAAACTCACCGTAGAACTTCATTTGAATTAACGGACCACCGGTGATTTTATCCTTCACTACCCAATCACGATGCTCGGCATAAAGACGACTGCGATTGCCGACCATGAACGGAGCGATCCACAACCCCGGTGTGAACCCCGCCGCTTGGATATCGTCTAACACAGGTTTCATCCCACGTGGAAACTGCGGCTTTACCTCTAACCAATCACCCATCTCCGGCGTGAACCCGTCGTCGATCTGAAAAACGCGCATCGGTAAATTTTCTTGCCGAACAATTTTCTCTACGCTTCGCAAATGGTGGAGAATGTTCTCTTCGGTAATGTACCCGTAAAGGTTGTACCACGAACACCATCCGTTGATAGGCGGAGTCGAGAGGCGCGGGGGCGTTGGCGAGGCTTGTGCCACTCGTCGTGCCCAAACGCACAGCGCCTCTTCAACTTCGTGATGATCAAAAATGATTAATCGCTCCGACTCGCAGCGACTCAAGGTAGCGCGGTCTTTATGATCCCAAAACGTGGTCACGGTCAACGACGATGGTTGCTGGCGCGTATCAAAGGTGAACGATTGTTGGAAGCGATCATGGCGATCAAAACCGATCACCACGCTCCCTTCGGCGTGATGCGGCAACAACTGAGTGACGGCATAACCGACTTCAGGACGCTCCTCATCGGATTCAAAATCACTCAACGATTCGGGTTGAACGTAAAAGCTGCCATCCCAACTGAAATAACCGTTGCGTAAATACAACCGCAAATTTTCAACGGCAGCGAAGCGCAATCCAAAGGAATAGAGATCTAAAGCCGGAGGCGCATCTTCTAACCAATAACGCAATTCAATTACATCACCGTCTTTCCGTACTTCTAGGTAAAACGAGCCCTGTCCTAGTTCAGGTGAGTGATAACAAACTTTTTTGTGTTCGGGATCGTTTTGTAATACCTCAGAGCGCGCGTTCGTGAGTTCAACGCCGTTTAACACGGGTCGCGCTTCCCGCACTGTCACCAATTTCGATTCGAGAGTGAGAAACCCTTGAGGGTCAAAAAAATAATTCATCGCCATTTCACTTTAACCAAATTTCTTTTCGTTCTTCGGCAGAGCGTCTCGCCGCGAGCGCCAAGTCTAACGATTTTGCCCCTTCGCGCATCGGAGTGCGGGTCGCGTATCCGGCGCGAATCGCGGCAACCAAGTCGCGCAGTTCCTCAAGGTGAATGTTTCGAGTGCTGGCTATGACGCGCGTTGGCACATTCTCTTGATCGGTAAAATGAAACGTGGCGTTGTTGGCATTAGCGAACTCCGCTGTGATTTTTTGTGTCACCACTTGGTATTCACTGATCCACCGATTCGGGATCGCACCATTGGTCGCAGTGATCATCCCCATCGCGCCGTTTCGAAAGCTCAGCACGGTGGCGCTGACATCCTCAATTGTGTAATCGGGGACATCTTGATGCAACAAGTTTTCCTGACGGCTATACACGCTGGACGGTTCGCCAAGCAAGTAACGCACCAGATCGACGATGTGAATAATTTGCTCCACCAATTGTCCGCCAGATTTTTCCCGTTGCCGCCACCATTTCGCGTGAAGCGAATTGCAAAAATATCGCGCCGCCATTAACCCGACCTTCCCCGCCGCACCCGTTTCGATCAGCGATTTAAGTTCCTCGACCGCTTCGCCAAAGCGAAACATAAAGCCTACTTGAGATTTAATTCCAGCCTGCTCGACTGCTTCCACCATCTGCCACGCCTGTTCAGAGGTGAGCGCAATAGGTTTTTCCATTAACAGATGAACACCCTTCCGCGCCGCGTAGTGCACTTCATCGCTGTGGGCAAATGGCGGCAAGCACACAATCAGCAAGTCCAAATTCTCTTTATCAAGCAACTCGTGATGATCGGTATGTATCGTTGCGTGTCCCTCACTATATTTTTCAGAATAGGCGCGAGCATTTTCTATGTGATGATCACTGAACGCCGTCAGCGTAATTTCATCTTTCAGAGAGAGGCAGTTTTGTGCATGACGATGGGCAAAGCTGCCGCAACCCAATATCGCTGTGCGTAAAATTTTCATAGTCAATGTCCTTAAGTGTTAGCAAAATCCAAAACGACTTGCAGTGCTTCGGCGGGCGTTGCGTCTAGAATCTCAAACGCTTCTGCCGCTCGTTGAAAAGGGACGATGTGGGTGATCAGCGGGCGCAAGTTCAACATCCCATCCACTTGCAGAGACATAATCGTGTGTATCAAACGTAAACGATCCCAGCGATGAGTCAACGCCGGGTCAACGTTGGAAATTTGTGAACAGATCAACTGGATACGGTTGTGATGAAACTCTTCTCCCAAATACAAGCCACTCGCTTCACCTTGAATGAAGCCAAGCGAAACCACGCGTGCGGCATACGCTGTGGCGCGAATCGCTTCGTGCAAAGCGCGGGCGGAGCCGGATACTTCTATAGAAACGTCCGCGCCACGTCCATTGGTTAGTGATTTAATTTTTTCGGCTGGGGATTCGTGTTGGGGATTGATTGCCACATCAATCGCCCCAAGTTCGCGGGCTAACGACAACCGCTTTTCAATTAGATCGATCCCAAACACTCGCGCTCCCGAACGCTTCGCTAGTTGTGCCGTCACTTGACCCACGACTCCCAACCCGAAGATGGCGACGTTCTCGCCGATGTGAATATTCGCATCCAAAATGCCGTTCAAGGCAATCGGGCCCAGATGGGAATAGATCGCCAAGAGGGGATCGAGTCCGGCGGGCTTAATACGTTTAGAAGCGTAGCTCTCTTCCAAGATATGGTGAGTGCGATGTCCCCATGTGCCATAAATGACATCGCCGATACGAATCTCGGTCACCTCAGTGCCGATCTCGATCACCTTGCCCACTTCTTCATAGCCCCACCCGACTAAAGGGTAAGGTTGACTGGGCGTATCCCCGCGCAAAAATAGGCGCGAGGTTGCCTCCCATTGTTTGTGCAGGTAAGGGTTACTGCCGCGATAAGCTGTCAACTCTGTGCCGGCGCTAATGCCGGAAAACAAGGTTTGCACGCGCACTTGTTTTGCTTCCAGTGGCGGGTCAGGTTGATCCTCAATCCGAATAGTTTTGGGTTGGGTGAACACGATGACTTTTCCCATTTGAACTTAGTTGATCTCCTGGTGTATAGCTGCAAGTTTTAGATAGCGATTATCAGATTTTGCTCTGCCTCTTGACTCTGCCCTGACATCGATCTAAACTCTATAATACTCCAAAACGATTTGGGAAATATGCCCGTAACTATCAAAGATGTCGCTAAGCGATTGAAACTGTCGGTGACCACCGTTTCCCGCGCCTTAGATGGATATGATGACGTGGCGGCGAAAACTCGGGAGCGAGTGATCCGTGTGGCGAGTGAGATGGGATATGCGCCGAGCCGGGCTGCCCGTCAATTGCGCCGACAAAAAACCGAAGCGATTGGCTACATCATGCCGACGATCAAACCACGCTTCGCCGACCCCTTCTTCTCGGAATTTATCGCCGGTATCGGTGATGAAGCGGCGTCGCGCAATTTTGATTTGGTCGTGTCACTTGCCCCACCGGGCGAAGAAGCAGAACGGGCTGTATATCAACGCTGGGTGCAAGGCCGTCGTGTAGATGGAATAGTGTTAAGTCGTATGCGGGTCAATGATTGGCGCGTTCGATATTTATCAGACTCTAAATTCCCCTTTGTTGCGTTTGGGCGCACGCAATTGCCGATAGATTTTCCTCATGTCGGGGTGGACGGCGAATCGGGCATGCGCGAATTAGTGGCGCATCTCATCGAACGTGGACATCGCCGCATTGCGTTTGTGAGTGCACCGGCAGATCTGACTCTGCAAGTGGATCGCATGAGCGGCTATCGATCGGGGTTAGCGGCTGGCGGCATCCCCGTGGATGAATCGCTAATCGTAGAAGGTAATCTCACGCGCGATGGCGGTCATCACGCCGCGCAGCAATTGTTATCGCTCGCCAAATCGCCGACGGCGATCATCGGCGCCAATGATCTCACTGCCATTGGGGTGATGCGCGCCGCGCACGAGCGCGGGTTGATAATCGGGCGCGATCTCGCCGTCGCCGGCTTTGATGGCATCGAGTCGGCGGAACATACTCACCCGCCTTTGACGACACTGAATCAACCGGTGTATGACATCGGGCGTCAGCTGATACACATGTTGATCACTGTTATTGAAGAGGGAACCCTTGCGGAACGACAGATCATGCTGAAACCAGAGTTACTTATCCGCGCTTCGACAGGCGGCTGACGAACTCTTTTTTTATCTCTTTCATCCAAATCGTTTTGGTATGGCGCAAATACTTGTGATTGTCGAAGGCGGCAGAAGTGTTCCGGCGTGAACGATCATTTGTGATGTCACTCCTGCGCCCAAATAGTTGGCAGCCACAAGACATTCTGTAAATCTGATTTCACGAGGAGGTGATGAAGGCAGACAAGTTGATCGAAGGATGTGTTAAGCAACAAAGAACAGTGGTTAAGGAAACAAATCCATTTAGATCCGGAGGAGAATTATGAAACACACTCACAAAAAAATATTGGGGTATCTGGCGTTCTTGACGATTGCCAGTGTGTTGTTAGGCGCGTGCGCTCCGCAAGTGGTCACGCAAGAAGTGCGCGTCACGCAATTGGTGGAAGTGACGAAGCAGGTTCAGGTTGAAACGACCAAGATCGTGCAAGTGACGGCTGCCCCGACGAACTACGGCAATGTGGTATGGCTGTCCACGCAGCTGCGTCCGGTGCAAGAAGCTGAAAAGGTGCGCGGCGTGATTCTCGCCAACTTCGCCGGAAAGGTGGAATACATCCCGGAAGATGAAGGACCTTTCCATGATCGCATCACAGCCGAAGTGAAAGCAAACAAAGGCACAATTGATGCTCTGGGTGCACTGCATGGCAACTTCTCGGTGATGGCGCCTGTGTCACGGACAAGACCTACTATGTGACATGGATGCAGGCGACTTACATCGTCGCCGCGAACAAGAAGGCGCTGCCATTTCTCCCGGCTGGCGCGGACGTGAACGCGCTGACGTACGCTCAATATCTGCAATGGGCGAAGAACGTTAAGGAGAAGACCGGACAAGCGAAGTTCGGCTTCCCTGCGGGCGCGTCGGGTTTGATGCACCGCTTCTTCCAGGGTTTCTTAGTGCCAGCCTACAGCGGCGGCGTGGTGACCACGTTTGCCAACGATGATGCCGCCGCAGGTTGGAAGTGGATGGTGGATGTTTGGCCTTATGTAAATCCGCAATCCACCACCTACGGTTTCATGCAAGAGCAATTGTTGTCGGAAGAAGTGTGGGTCGCCTGGGATCATGTGGCGCGTTTGAAGGACGCCTTTGAGAACAAGCCCAATGATTTTGTGGCGCTGCCCGTGCCAGCCGGTCCGAAGGGGCGAGCCTTTATGCCTGTTGTTGCCGGTCTCGCCATCCCCAAGACGGCGAACAACGTCAATGGCGCGAAGGCTTTGATCTCTTACCTGACCGAGCCCAAGACGCAAATCACCACACTGCGCGAGGTAGGCTTCTTCCCCTTCACCAACGTTGACTATCCGGGATATGTCTCTCCCGGTTTTAAGTTGGAAGGCGAAGCCGTGACGAAACAGGCGAATTCGAAAGACGCTTTACCGGCGTTGCTGCCACAAGGTTTGGGTGCCAAGGGCGGCGACTTCAACAAAGTCTATCTCGACACTTTTAAGCGAATCGTATTAAACAACGAGGACATCAAGAAAGTGTTAGGAGATCAGAAGAAAATTTTGCAAACAGTAATGACTGATGCGAAAGCACCTTGCTGGTCGCCCGATCCCAGTAGCGGCGACAAACCCTGTGAAGTGAAGTAAACGGATTATCACAGGTCTTCAAAAGATCTGTCAGGTTTAAATTTTTCAGGAGAGGCGTTATGACTCGTCGTCACTGGCAACAGGTCACTCCTTATCTGCTCTTACTTCCATCCACGATCTTCATTTTGATCTTTTTTTCCTACCCGATGGTGGAATCGTTTGCGTTGGCGTTCCGCGCCGATGACGGTGGCTGGACGCTGAAACATTTTGAGGCGATGGTCACCGATGTCGCCTTTGTTCCCGCCGTGTGCACCACCCTGCTGTTAGTCGTGATCATCATCCCGGTGCAGTTTGTTCTGGCATTAATTATGGCGTTGTTGATCCAAGCGAAACTCAAATTCTCCAGCATCTTCCTTTACATCTATTCCATCCCGCTTGGCATCTCGGAATTGGCGGCGGGCATTGTGTGGTTCGCTCTCTTCACCGAGCGCGGCTATCTCAACAGCATATTGATCAATTTGGGGCTGCTCAACACGCCCTTTATCTTTTTAAGTTATCAAAATACCGTCTGGCTGATCAGTGCGGTGGTTCTGGCTGAAGCGTGGCGAGCCACGTCCATCGTCATGATCATCCTCGTCGCCGGTTTGCAATCCATCCCAAACGAATATCTCGAAGCGGCTGATGTCTTTGGCGCGAGTCCATGGGATAAAGTATGGCGAGTCATTTTGCCATTACTGAAACCCAGCTTGCAGGTCGCTTTGATCTTACGCACCATTCTTGCCTTTCAAGTGTTTGCGGTGGTACTGGCAGTCACCGGGCGCGGCTTAACTCTGCTCGCCGCCGAAGCCTATCTTTGGTACAACACCTATCGCAACCCTAATGTCGCCGCGGCGCTCGCCACGTTGATCATGGTGCTTTCCATCGCCAGCACGATGATCTATCTCTGGGGACTTCGTACGCCCGAGGAGCAATCTTTATGAAATCCGCTGCGCTCAGGCGCTATCTTAGACGCGCCTTCACATATCTTCTGGCTATCGTTGTCGCGCTGTGGGTACTCGCCCCGATCTATTTGCTCGGGGTCGCCGCCTTTAGCGAACAAAACGCGATCTACACCTTCCCAAAACAATTCGTTGCATCGCCGTTCTCGACTGACACCATCGCCTTCTTTTTGCGCTCGACCGGCGTTTCCAAAGCGATCACCAACAGCGTCATCGTCGCTTTATTGACCTTGTTCTTCACGATGCTCATTGGCACACCCGCCGGATACGCCATCGCCCGTTTTCTCTTTCGCGGGCGCGACGCCTTTCGCCTGCTCATCGTCTCCACGCGCGCCTTTCCCATTGTGATTCTCTCCATTCCGCTTGCCGTGAGTTTTATCGAATGGGATCTCTACGACTCGGTCTACAGTCTGGCGCTCATGCACACCGCGCTCGCTTTACCCTTCACCATTTTGACGACGAGCAGTGTCTTCGCCAGTGTGCCGCGCGATCTGGAAGAGGCGGCAACCACGTTAGGCTGTAATCAGTTCGAAGCGTTTCTGCGCGTGGCGCTGCCACTCGCCCTCCCCGGTCTCGCCGCCGCCATGCTCTTCACCTTTGTTCTTTCGTGGAACGAAGTCTTCGCCGCCGTTATCCTCACCGTCCGCAACCGCACGCTGCCGGCGCTGGTGCTGACGGTGTTAGATGTATCGCCGACGCCGTATAAATTTGCTGGCGGCTTTGTCATGCTCGCCCCGTCGTTAGTCTTCATGTTCTTTATCCGCAAATACCTCTTCAACTTGTGGGGAAGGGTGACAAAATAATGGCTGAGATTAAACTTGAAACCGTTCGCAAAACTTATGGCAAAACAATCGCCACACGCGATGTCAGCCTGACGATTCACGATCGAGAGTTCATGGTGCTGTTGGGACCCTCCGGCTGCGGCAAGACTACCTTGCTGCGCGGCATCGCCGGGTTAGATCAAATTGACAGTGGACGAATTTTCATTGGTGATCACGATGTGACCGACCTGCCACCGCGCCAACGCCGCATCGCCATGGTCTTCCAAAGTTATGCCGTCTTCCCGCATCTCACCGTTTACGAGAACGTCGCTTTTGGTTTACGAATGCAGCGCATAGCAGATGTTGACGTAAAGAAGCGCGTGAGGTCGGCGGCGGAACTGTTGCACATTACGGATTTGCTCGAACGCTATCCGGCGCAAGTTTCCGGCGGGCAACGTCAACGTGTCGCCGTCGCCCGCGCCATTGCCGTGCAAGCCGAAGTGTTGTTAATGGACGAACCCTTGAGTAATCTGGATGCGCTCTTACGTTTAGAGATGCGCGCCGAATTAAAACGTTTGCTCAAAGAAGTGAACAGCACTGTTGTTTACGTGACTCATGATCAAGTGGAAGCCCTGAGCTTGGGGGATCGCATCGCCGTGATGAAAGACGGGGCGATCTTGCAATGCGATACACCGCTCAAAGTCTACGATTATCCGGCTACGCAATTTGTGGGCAGCTTCATTGGCAACCCGCCGATGAACTTCTTGACGGGTCAGGTGAAAGTGGATGGATCCAGCACAACAATCAGCGCGGGCGGCGGCACGTTTAAACCTTCGCCCTTAATACAGTCTGCGTTGCGCGATAGTGCCTCTATCCTGCTCGGCATCCGCGCTGAAAATATCGAAGCCAGTGCCACAGCGGTTGGCGGCGCGTTGTCTGGATCGGTGTTGGTGGTCGAACCGCTCGGCTCACACAATCTGCTCACGGTTAAAGTCGGCGCGGAATATGTCAAAGTCAACGCTCACGCCGATGTCGTCTTCCAGCCCGATCAAACGATCTGGTTGAAGTTAGCCGCCGACAAAATACGTTGGATAGATCGGCAGAGCGGCGTGGCAGTGGCTTGAGAACTCGCATGGCCAAAAGCGAATTCTCCGATCTCATCCCGCGCGCCAAGGAAATTTTGCGCCGCAACGACGCCGGTGTGTTCACCAAACCGGGCCCGCGCCAATACCCGCACCAATGGAATTGGGATTCGGCTGTCATCGCCTTAGGATTAGCTCAGTACGATTTGCCGCGCGCCCTCACCGAGATTCGATCTCTGATCAGCGGTCAATGGCGCGACGGCATGATCCCGCATGTGGTGTATCACCTCACGCCATCCGATTATTTCCCCGACCCCACTTTCTGGCAGATCAAAAATAGCCCACACGCGCCGCCGATTGCTACCTCTGGCATTACGCAGCCACCTTTGCTTGCTTCGATGATCCGCACGATTCACGCCCGCACACCGATCTCCGATTTTATTCGTGAAGTGTATCCGGCATTACTGCGCTGGCATCGCTGGCTGCACACCGCGCGCGATGCGGATCAAAGTGGATTCGCTTGCCTCATCCATCCCTGGGAATCGGGCACCGATGATTCGCCGCGCTGGTTAGAAGCGTTGGCGGCGATCACGCCGATAGATGTGCCGCCGTTCCGACGCGGCGACACGACGCACGTCGCCGCCGCGGAGAGACCGCATCACACCGATTACGAGCGTTTTGTCCATCTCATTGACGTCTTCCGACGCAATCGTTATGATCCGCCGACGTTGCTCTCACAATCCCCATTTCTCGTACAAGATATTCTCTTCAATTCAATACTCTATCGCGCCGATGACGACCTACGGGCGTTGGCGTTAGAGATTGATCAACCCACTGCCGAAATTGACTCGTGGCTCGATAAGATGCGCGCCAACTTCGACATACGCTTTTGGGATGAACAACAGCATTTGTATTTCGACTACGATGCGCGAACTCAAACATCAATTCCTGTTAACACCGCAATGACTTTCGCCCCTCTGTACGCTGGGATAATTGATCCTCACCGCGCCCAACTATTAATTGACGAACATTGGTCGAACCCTGCCGAGTATGGCAGGAGCGGGCGCGTTCACTACGCGCTCACCACTGTCAGTAAATCCGAATCGATGTGGGAAGCACGACGGTATTGGCGCGGACCGGTTTGGATCGTCTACAACTGGTTGATAGTTGAAGGGCTCAAACGATACGGCTACCACGATCTCGCTGACGGACTGCGCCACGACTCGCTTACGCTGATCGCCCGCTCCGGTTTTTACGAATACTACGATCCACGCGACGGGTCGGGCTGCGGCTCACCCGACTTCTCGTGGCCCGCCGCCTTAGCCATCGAACTTCTCTCCCATGTCTGATCTCGCCGATCATCTCATCTTCCTCTACGGCGAGTCACGCGGTAGAGTTGTGATGGCCACTGCGCGTGTTAGCCGATTTCTGTCGGAAGCATTTAACGGGCGTGGTCAACGCCGTTCATATTTTGCCCTTTTATCCGTGGACATCGGATGATGGATTCTCGGTCAAAGATTATCGCGCGGTTGATCCGGCTTTAGGTGATTGGGTGGATATAGAAGGACTCGGCAAAAACTTTCGGTTGATGTTCGACGCCGTGATCAATCACATCTCATCACAAAGCGAGTGGTTCCAAAGATTTTTGCGTGACGATCCGCATTTTCGCGATTACTTCATCACCGTCGAGGGGGAGCCCGATCTTTCGGATGTTGCCCGCCCGCGCACGCTGCCTCTTCTGACACAGGTGCATACCACCCGTGGCAGGAAATCTGTATGGACGACATTCAGCGACGATCAGATCGATCTCAACTATCGCCACCCCGAGGTGTTATTAGAGATCGTGGATCTCATCCTGTTTTACGTCACGCGAGGGGCGGAGTTCATCCGTTTAGATGCGATTGCTTATTTGTGGAAAGAGATCGGCACCGTCTGTATTCACCTGCCGCAAACGCATCGCCTCATTCAACTCCTCCGCGCCGTCTTGAATGAAGTTGCCCCTCACGTTCTGCTCATCACCGAAACGAACGTGCCTCATGCCGACAACCTCTCTTACTTCGGCAATGGACACAATGAAGCGCAGTTGGTGTATAACTTCGCCCTGCCGCCGTTGGTTTTGCATACGCTTCATACTGGCAACGCTTCGGCTCTCTCAAAATGGGCGAGCGATCTCAAATTGCCTTCTCATCACACAACGTTCTTTAACTTCCTCGCCTCACACGATGGCATTGGCATTAACCCGGTGCGTGATATTTTGCCTGAGTCCGACATTGAAACGCTTGTTCAACGGACGATGAATCGTGGCGGACTTGTTTCGTACAAACATAACCCGGATGGGTCGCAAAGTCCCTACGAACTTAATATCAACTATTTCGATGCGCTCTCTAACCCTGAGGCTAACGAGTCTATCGAAACACAGGTGGATCGCTTTATGGTCTCGCAATCTATTATGCTCTCGTTGATCGGCGTGCCGGGGATTTACTTTCATAGTTTATTCGGTTCGCGTGGTTGGGCGGAAGGAGTTAAAGAGACCGGGCGCAATCGCACGATCAATCGCCAGAAGTGTCATCAGGCAAAATTGGAAGAAGAGATTAACAACTCCGTCTCTCTACGCTCTCGCGTTTTCAAACGTTACAGGCAATTGCTTAAACTTCGAGCCGCGTCTGCAGCATTTCATCCGCATGGCACACAACAGGTTTTGGACTTCGGCAACTCGGCATTCGCCCTTTTGCGAATCTCGCCCGACGATGGGGGCGAACGCGTTCTGTGCTTGCACAATGTCTCGCCTCGTCCATGCGCTGTCATCCTCAACTTTGAGATCGCCCATGATCTCATCAGTAATCTAAAATTTAAAAATCACTTCACCCTATCCCCTTATCAGATCACCTGGCTCAAACTCTATGACTCACATTGAATCGCCTTATCTCGATTTACTCAAGAATCGTATTAACCTTTCAAGTATCCCCTTTAGCGAACGTGGATCGCGCTTGATGATCTTTCAAAGCAACCATCATTTCTCCATCCGCCTTGCCGAGCGTTGGTTCAAGCGCGATGGTCAATTGAGCGGCTACCGCAATCGCCCGCCGATTGTGGATGATTGGCGATTCACAGACAGTGACGGCAACCCCTTGGAATTTTCCATCACGTCGTATCCACATCGGATTGATTGTGACACGTCCATTGGGCGATTCACGATCACCTATGCGGATATTGAGACTCTGCTCATCACTCTGCCCTCGGCGAAATGCGGCATGACGTTTCGCGCCAATCTTGATCAAGTTCAAACGGACCGGCGCGGCGGCGTGTTGCGACTCACAGGCGACATCCGCCGCCACATTGCATACACCACCAACGCCCGTTTGCTTCGCAACGAGGCGCGAGCGAGTAATGGCGCGCAACATATTCAACTGGCTTTTGATGCGGCGGGCGAGCAAAAATCTTTGCTATTCAACATCACGCCACGTTTGGGATTCAACCGTTCCGTTCCAGATTCGGCGTTGACCTTGGAAACGGCAGCGCGACGTTGGCACGATTGGTTCGCCGCCGCGCCGCAAGTGCTGCCGCAGTTTCAGGCGCAATATTATTACGCCTGGTGGGTGATGCGTGCCGGGTTGATCTCCACTCGTTTCTACACCACGCGTGAAGCGATGACCCCTTCAAAGATTCATTACGTAGGCGTGTGGCAATGGGATGCGTATTTTCATGCACTGGCATATCGCCACGTCGAAATGAAGTTGGCGAAAGATCAGATTCGCGTGATATTGGATCATCAGCGCGAGGACGGCATGATCCCCGACGCAGTTCACGACGAAGGCGCGGTGACTCATCTCACCTTCCCGGTGGAAGCCGACGTGACGAAGCCGCCTCTCTTAGCCTGGTCGGCGTGGAAATTGTATGAGACCGATCATGACCGCGAGTTTCTGGATGAGATTTATGAGCCGATGATACGTTGGAATAAATGGTGGTTCGAGAAGAACGATATAGATGGCAACGGACTGTGCGAGTATCAACATCCCTATTCGTCGGGACTGGATGATAACCCTTTGTGGGATGGCGGGATGCCCGTCGAGTCGCCCGACCTCAACACCTATTTGTGTTTGCAACAAGAGTCGCTGGCGAAAATTGCCGAAGTGCTGGGCGAGAAAGAGGACGCGGTGATGTGGCGCGAGCGGGCGGAAGCGATGGCGCAGCGCATGATTCGTTTGATGTGGGACGAAGGGGCGGGACTCTTTTGGGCGAGTCGTCAGGGGACGCGGATCAACGTCCGCACCCCCTTCAACTTATTTCCGCTGATCACTGGACGGATGCCAAAAGAGATTGCGGCGCAGCTAGTCGCACACCTCACTGATGAAAAACAATTTTGGTGTCGTTACCCTGTGCCTACCGTGGCAATGGACGATCCGAAATTCAACGCTTTACAAATGTGGCGCGGACCGACATGGGTGAACGTAAATTATTTGCTGATAGATGGGTTGGAACGAGCCAACTATAAGGACTTGGCGAATGAACTGCGCCGTCGTACTTTAGAGACTTGGCGAATGAACTGCGCCGTCGTACTTTAGAGATGATCATGAGCGGGAGTGACATCTACGAATACTACGAACCTCACACCGGCAAAGCGCCGCCCAAAGCCGCCTCTATTTATGGCTGGTCGTCGGCGTTGTTTATTGAAATGGTTATTCAAGAATCTCAACGGTTGTAAATGAGGCATTCGCCGTTTGCCATTGGCTATAGACGCTCCGTCCTTTCTTCTTCCTTCATGCGCGCCGCATCCGTTTGAATATGACAAATATTTCACGTCACATCGGTTTTATTTCAACCCGTTTCGCAGGAACCGATGGCGTTTCGCTTGAAACGCAAAAATGGGCAACCGTGCTGGAACGGCTCGGTCACCGATGTTTTTATTTCGCCGGAGAATGTGATCGAAACGCAGATCAGTCCCAGATCGTGCCTGAAGTCTTTTATCGTCATCCCGACATTGAGAGGATCAATCAGCAAGCTTATTCAGGCAGTTGGACGGTTACGAACGATGCGCGCGAAGCACATCCTGAGATCGCTGCCTTGCACAAGGATTTCTTTTCCATCTACGTGCGCCCGTCTCAAATGACGCGACGCGTCAATGAGTTGAAGGAATACTTCAAAGAGGAGTTGTATAAATTTGCTCACCGCTTTGATTTGGAAATTCTCATCATCGAGAACGCCGTGGCGATCCCGCTGAATCTGCCGTTGGGTCTTGCCATCACAGAATTCATCGCCGAGACCGGTTTCCCCGCCGTCGCCCATCACCATGATTTTCATTGGGAGCGTCAACGCTTTCAGGTCAACTGCGTGGGGGATTATCTTGCGGCGGCATTCCCACCGAACCTTCCGTCGATTCGACACGTCGTCATCAATTCGATTCAAGCCCAGCAGATCGCTTCGCGTCACGGCTTGACCTCGCGCGTGATCCCCAACGTCATGGACTTTGACTCCCATCCGCCCGCCTCAGACTCTTACACCGAAACTGTTCGCGCGGACTTTGGCATTCAGTCAGGCGAATATTTTTTTCTGCAACCCACACGCGTCATCCAGCGCAAAGGCATTGAACACGCGGTTGAACTTGTGCGCCGAATCGGGCTACCAGCAAAACTTGTTATCTCGCATGCTTCGGGTGACGAAGGCACGGACTATGAACAGCGCCTGCGTGAATACGCTCATTTGTTGGATGTCACGGTTCGATTCGAATCCGATCAAGTGCAGGACGGACGTGGCATCACGGCAGACGGTCGCAGGATATATACGCTTGGCGATATATATCCCCAGGCGGATCTTGTGACTTATCCATCGAGCATTGAGGGGTTTGGCAACGCCTTTTTAGAAGCGGTGTATTATCGCCGCCCGATCCTTGTAAACAATTATTCCATTTATGAAGTGGATATTAAACCCAAAGGTTTCCGCGCTGTGTCGTTCGATGGCTTTATCAGCAAAGAGACGTTGGAGAGGGTGCGATATGTTTTACAAAATCCGGCGCAGGCGCAGGAATGGGCCGAGGAGAATTATCAACTTGCCCAACGATATTTCTCCTTCGCTGTTTTGGAACGCCGCTTGCAAGCCATTCTCGCGGATTGTTTGGGACAGCGATTATGAACTTTGCCGGTGAAGTGTTCATAATGGTTCTCTCTATCTCTTCGTCATCTCAGTCGTGTCGTTTCTAAGTAAATCGTTTTCACATTAGTTTCTTGGGTGCTTCGCAACCGCTGCGAAGTATCTCAAGACTGTTTGAAGCCTCAGGCGCAATTACGGCGGTGATTCGCATGTGAGGTTCCAATCGGGTGTTTGCTTTCGGCGCCCATTCTCGCTTTCCACAGTCGCGTCATTTGCGCCACGCCTTCTTAAACGCCTGGCGTGACATCACATACTCGGGCACTTGGATCATCGGGGGACGTTCTCGTTCAGCAATCTCTTCCACATCTAGAAAATAGCCACCCTCTTCGTAATGCACGAGCTTCATCGTTTTGTTAACATCCGCGATAAAGGCACGCTCGTAATGCCGTTCCAACTTACGCATCACTGCCTGAATGATGGCGAATGACATTTTGCCCAAAGCTTCCAACGGCTGGTTGTGATGAACACGTTCCAACAAATCCACCTGAGCAATTGAAGACAAGCCATGTTTCTCTAACATATCAATCAGCAAACCTGTCTCCACGCCATAACCCGAGAAGAACGCGCATTGCTCCAATGCTTCGCGTCGTCCAGCATATTCACCCGACAACGGCTGAATGACTCCTGACAGCTCTGGATAAAAAAGATTCAACAACGGGCGAGCCGTTAGCTCGGTGACGCGGCCTCCGCCACCCGCCTGTACCTTGTCACCCACTTTCAACGGCCGGCGATAAAAGCCTTTGACGAATTGGATCTTGGGGTTGAGCAACAAAGGGCCCACGATCCCGTATACAAAGCGCGGGTGTATATTCACGATATCGGTATCAATCCAGGCGATGATGTCTCCATGAGTGACGAGCAAACTTTTCCATAAGGCTTCCCCTTTGCCGCCTCGTGCCCCTAACTCTGGTAGTAGTTGTTGATGAACGCAAACCGGCACGCCTAGCCTGGCGGCGATCTCCCGCGTACGATCCGTCGAATCCGAATCGATTAACACGATCTCGTCCAGCAAATGAACCTTGTCCATCAATGCCCGTTTGATGGTGCGAATCACTTTGCCAACGGTCTCCTCTTCATTCAGGGCTGGCAAGGCTAAGCTGATCGTGACTTTTTGCTCTCGTTTAAGTTTGACCAACTGCTGTATCTCGGCGAACTCATCCGCGTCAAACGTATTCTCGGCGAACCACTTATCCACCAGAATCGAGATCGCCTGCACCCCAATGGTTTCATCGGTGATTGTTTCGGGCAAAGCACGGCGTGTTTTCACGACCATGACGGCTGCCGACGACTCCATGAGCGTCCGATCTGCTACCGGACCTAACGACGCCGGGCTGTTAAGGGGTCGGGCAGAGGCGCCCATGATCACTAAATCAACGTGTTGCGATTCCTCAAGAATTGTTTTGGTCACATCGTCGGTCGCCACCGTACGTTTCTGCACTTCAGGCAAACGATCGAGTACGCGTTTCAATCCATGAAATGGCGCATCGGAAGCGGCGTCGCCCGTCAAATTGAGGTGCAACGCTATCAATTCGCGCGGATGTACGTTGATCGCTATCCGCAGTGATAACTCGGCGTGGGGACCGCCTCGCATTGGAAGTAATACCCGCCCGATCTTCAATGGAAACGCGCCGCGCACTAGCGCCACATCACAGACTGGCTTCATCAGCACTTCAGCGGCCGTGGCACGCATCGCACTAAGGTGTTCACTCCAATCCAATACAAGCAAGTCGGGTGCTTCGGCCTCAACGATTTTTTTTAAATCGTTCCACGGCATATGCGAAACCAACACCGGCAAGCGCAGGCGTATACGTTTATCCTGTGTCAAACGTTGTAGCTGTTTCCGCATCTCGCGCGCTTGCTTCGCCCCCGCGCTCAACTCTTCCTCTTTCGTCACTACCACCATCCCCACCAACAAAATTTCGGCGGCAAGTGCGAGAGCGGCATCCAGTGCGGTGTGGTTGTCGTAACCATAAATGATTGGGACGATCACCCGGCGCAGTGAAGGCATAATAGTTTTTTTCATGATCAGGCTCCTTTCGCAGATTCAGGTGACGCCGCCTCTAACAGCGGCGCGATAGAGGCGGTATAAATCCGCTCCCATGTATATGTTCGTTTAGCGCGCGCGGCAAACCGATAGACCTTATCAGTTCGTAAGCGAGTAGTGATCAAGTCCGCCACATCCGAGGGGTTCGCGTCAGGCGAAAATAACGAGATGCCACTGCCGCCGAGAGCGCGCAGCGATGGAATATCAGTGCAGAAGATCGGCAATCGCGTAATCGCCGCTTCGATTAATGGAATCCCAAAGCCTTCTTCTCGACTGGGCATCAACAACGCATCCGCTAATCTGAAAAAATCAGCGACTACGGTATCTGGCAAAAACTCTGTGGTGTATTCTGCCAAAAAGTGCGCCGCCCCCTGCAAACCCAACGAGTCGCGTAAACGCAACAACATCTCTTTGTAGTCGGCGTTGGCCGGGTTGTGGGGGCCTTCCGGTCCCGTGACAACTAGCATAGCGTTTGGAAATTCATGACGTAATGCCGCCAGCACTCGCAAAGCTAGCTCAATATTCTTGCGCGGCGTAAGGCGCACGGGCAACAACAAAAACGGCTCGGCATCGTCTAAATTCATCTGTGTGAGGAGATCAACTGTTTGTGTCTCCAGTTTAAATAGTTGCCTGATTTCCGCGCCGTTAGGAACGACTTGGATCAGGTCTTTATCCAAATTCATCAGCTTGGCTAATTCATGTTGTCGTGCTTCAGATACAACGACGTGGCGTACAGCCTGCCAAGAAATACGCAACAAATCCCACGGATACCCCTCGTGTAGTTCAGCCCGATAGCGCGGCGTCGTCCATGCCAAATCGTGATGCCACAATATAAGACAGGGACGATGACGATCATTATTAAATTGATGTAGCGCCGCCGTCAGCGCCAAATTTTTATGGAGCGAGCAAATATTGTGTGCGATCACAATATCCGCTTCAGTAAAGTACGTGAAAAGGTTAGTCTTGATCGTCTCGACCAATGCGTGGAATTTTGACGACACGATGCCCCGATCTAACTCGGCTTTAACCGCCAGTACATCGGAGTGGCGCGAATCAATATGGGGTAAGACTGTCACAGGGATATGGTTGTCCCAGACTTCCCCTCGACCGACCAGTACCTGTACTTCATGCCTAGCGTTTGTCATCAACCGCGCATGATGCGCCAACACGCTTTCGACACCTCCCACAACAGGCGGGGCAGAGTAGTGCAT
Source organism: Chloroflexota bacterium (assembly GCA_016215145.1). GTDB lineage: Bacteria > Chloroflexota > Anaerolineae > Anaerolineales > VGOW01 > VGOW01. Next base: position 1,380 of record JACRLA010000165.1, on the reverse strand, counting down.
CAAAACTATTTTCAAAGTCATGGTTCCTTTCGCTACCTGTCTAAAACAAAATGGAGACAGCACAAATTATCTTTGTGACAGTCTCCACCAGTTTTCTCAACGCATTGAGATATTGAATATGCAATTAGTTTCGACGATGAGTATACCAGACAACGGATCGAAATCAGCAAGCCGCCTATGCCTCACACTATTGTCCACCGTGCCACTGCCAATCACATATCTGCAAACATCAACATCATAAGTAAGATAATTACTCGACAGGCTATCTATATTAAGAGGAAACTTTATGGAAAACACAACGATTGTCCCGTCTCAAAAGCGTTGGCATGAAACTCATGCCCAAAAAATAATCGCCTTATTCTTCTGGGTAATTTTGTTGAGCAGCTCATGCCCAAAAAATAATCGCCTTATTCTTCTGGGTAATTTTGTTGAGCAGTTATCAATGGTACGCCTACAGTTATCAATTATCCCCACTGCAAGTTTTGCAACAGTTATTGGCATTTCTTACTGATAGTTTTTGGGGACCCCTACTTTACATCCTCCTATATGCCATACGACCTCTGATCCTTTTTCCCTCCACGCCATTAACTCTCGCTGGTGGCTTTATCTTCGGACCCGTTTGGGGAGTGCTATACACGATTCTCGCCAGTAACTCCTCGGCGATGGTCGCCTATTTTGTTGGACGTTATTTTGGACAAGGGTTGTTGCCCGAAGGTGAGTCTAACAATTTTGTGCAACGCTATGCAACTCGTCTGCGCCAAAACAGTTTTGAAACGATCTTGATCATGCGCTTTATTTTTATGCCCTACGATCTCGTCAATTACTTTGCGGGTTTCCTTCAGATCAGATGGCTGCCTTTCATCTTGGCAACCGCACTCGGTTCCATCCCCGGCACCATCGCCTTCATCGGGTTTGGCGCTTCCATCGAACGCTTCGACGGCGCAATCCCATCTCTCAACCCAACCACCCTCACCGCGTCTCTGGTTATCTTCGTCATCAGTTTGTTGCTCGCCCGAGTCTTCAAAAAACGCGAAGGGATTTCTAAATGACCGCCGAACATTTTTCAACTATTGTTATCGGTTCTGGTTCGGGGGGCATGACCGTCGCCGTGGGTTTGGCAAATCTCGGCAAGAAAGTTGCGCTGGTGGAAGGGAATCATGTAGGGGGCGATTGCACCAACGTTGGCTGTGTGCCATCGAAGACTTTAATTCATCTGGCGAAAAATTTTAAGCCCGATATGAACGCCGATGAAATCCTGCATGAAGTGACTCGCAAGCGCGATGCCTTGCGTGAAAAAGAAACAGAAGAAGTCAAACAGATGGCGAACCTGATCTTCATTCAGGGTTGGGCGAAGTTCATCGCGCCCAAAAAACTTCAAGT
>JACRLA010000439.1 GCA_016215145.1 Chloroflexota bacterium | reverse complement strand
CCGTCGGCGTCAACCAGTAGGGGCGTTGCATGCAACGCCCCTACGAAATCACGCATAAATGTTTTTGTGGTTTCTGCTGTCCCTAACCCACACCCGATGACCACCGAATCGTAACGACCCACAAACCCGCTTTCTCCAAGAAAGCGGGTTTCTGAAAAAGCGCCATCTTCATCGGGCATGGGCAGCCACGTTGTTTCGATCATCTGCGATGCCAGAATGGGATAAATGCTTTGCGGCACAGCAAGAGTCACCAACCCCGTGCCGATTCGATTCGCCGCCTCGCCGACCAGCCGCGCCGCGCCAATATAATTTTTTGATCCGACGATGGCGAGCATTTTGCCAAACGTATATTTGTGCGCGTCGCGCGGGCGAGCGGGCAACGCTTTTTGCGCCCGCTCCGCGTCGGCAAGTTCGAGCGTGATCGTTTTCAGCGTGGGCAGATCGTCGTCCAAGCCAATCGGGGCGATGATCAATTCGCCTCAATAATTGGCGGCGGGAAATTTAAATTGCCCAACCTTCGCCGCGCCAAAGGTGACGGTGAGATCGGCGGGGAGTGCCGCCGAATCAATTTCACCGGAATCACAGTCCATGCCGGAGGGGCAATCCACGGCGATGCAAGACACCGAGTGTCTCCGAGACACTCGGTGTCTGTTGACTGTAGTAAGCAATTCTTTGACGTTCTCCCTCAACGGCAACTTCATCCCCGTGCCGAACAGCGCGTCCACGATCACGTTTGATTCTTGCGCCAATGTTTCGAGATCATTTTCGTCTTGGGTAATAAAAAGTGATCGCTCACGCAGGGCGATCACTTTTGAATCTGATTCGTCTAAAGTTTTGAGCGAGAAAATTTTGACGCGGCAACCGCCATCATGTAAATGGCGAGCCGCCACGAGTCCGTCGCCGCCGTTGTTGCCGGTCCCAACGAGGATGAGGGCAGCGGTGTCAGACCCGAAGGGTTTCGCGAGGCGTCCCGTAGCGAAGCGGAGTGGATGAAACCCTTCGGGTCTTTGGATACGCCTCAAGATCGAATCGGCAACCGCGGCACCGGCATAGTCCATCATCTGCGCGTAGCTTACGCCGCGCGCATCCGCTTCCGTTTCAAGTTGTTTCATCTGATCAACGGTGACGATTTTTGACATGGGCAATGTTTTAGTACTGCGTATTTCGTATTGCGTATTCCGTCTCACGCATCACTCATCACGGAATACGCAATACGCAATATGTTATTTCAACATCCCAATCTCCCGATACCACTTCACCGTCTCTCGCGCGCCGTCTTCAAACGGAGTCGGCGTGAAGTTAAGTTGTTCGTGCGCTTTGCGTGATGAGACGTTCCAATCGTAGAAAACATATTTGGCGAGGTTGGTTGGGTAATACGGTTCTTTGCCAAGTTGGTTGGCGCGGCGCGTTTGGTATTGGGCGAACATCAGCATCACCTGAGACGGAAGGTTGAGGCGAAATGACGGCAGCCCAGCCAGATCGCTGATGATTCGATTCGCTGCGTTGTGCGTGATCGGATCGCCACTGATGTTGTAGGTCTCGCCACTCGTGCCGTGCAGGATCGCCAACAAAATAGATCGCGCCACGTCGGGAACATAAACGGGAAAGGTGAGATGCTTGCCGCCATTTATTTTGATCAACAAGCCGCGCATCGGGTCTTCAAAAAAAAGCCGGTTCCAAGCGTAATGACTCCACGGTCCGTAAAACGCGCCGGGGCGCAAGATGATCGTCGGCAGCATCGAGCCTTCGTGATACATCTTCACCATTTTCTCGGCGTAGAGTTTGCTTTTTTGATACGGGTCGAGCGGGTTGCACGGATGCGCTTCGTCAATGATGTTTCCCTGCGGCAACCCGATGACGGCGACGGAGGAGATGTGAATGAATCGCTCGACCTGATTCCGCGCGGCGGCTTCAAGAACGTTCACTGTGCCTTGCACGTTTACTTTCTCAAAATAATTTTCGTCGCCCCAAAAGCGGAAGAACGCCGCGGCATGAATGACGTGAGCGCAGCCCTTCATCACGCCGCTTAACGAATCGCGGTCACGCACGTCGCCGCACACGATCTCGACATTGTTGGCGGCAAGAAAAGACGTGTCGCTGTTTCGGCGCGCCAACGCCCGCACGCGGTATCCCGCTTGTCGAAGCAGAGGGATGAGGTGATGCCCCAAGAAGCCGGTGGCGCCGGTTACGAAGACAGAGTGGTGATCCATATACTACAAATGAATAATAAAAAATCCCAAATCCCAAAAACCCAAATCCCAAATTCAAATTTTAGAAAATCGTCCCCTACAACGCTTCTACTGCTCGACAATATCTTTCAATCCGAGTCTCTCTAAAGTGGAGCGAGTCGGCTTGCCCGTCACCGCATCCCAGCCTTGAACTTCGTAATACTCTTTCAACATTGTTTGCAAATTGATGACGACTCCTGCCGCGCCGCCTTCACTTAATGGAGTCAACAACGCGCGTGGCAGCGTATCATTTTTCGCGGTGAGGCCGAGCCGGTTATTGATCGCCCGCTTCAACGCCCAACCCCTCTCGCCGCATCGCAAAAATTCTTCGGCAGAGTAATCGAAGCCAGTGGCGGCGTTGATTAATTCGCGCGCTGTGTTGAACGGCACGTTGGCAAAAACGCACATCACCAAACTATTGTTCAGTGTGCGCCACCATTGATGACGCGCAACACTTAACGCTTTGCCCTCACTCGCCGCGCGATCCGCCATCTCGACTCCGATCTCGCTCATCGAGTTGCCGATCTCCACCATAAAATAATCGCTCTGGTTGTGGCACGCGCCGCGCGGCGATGTGGCATAGACCAAACCCATACCCGTCGCCCCGCGCGGATCGTGATAGGCAACTTCGAGTCCGTTCACCTGCACCGCCATCTCTTCCACGCCAAAATGTTTCGCCAACGCTTTCGATCCACGCGCCAGCAATTCGCCAAAACCTTCGCGCGTCAGCGCGAGATGAATTAATTTTTCAACAGTGCGCGCCTCGCCCCACTTCAACTCTAATCCGTTTGTGTCCTTCGCGGTGATCACGCCTTGTTGATATAACATAAAGGCAAGACCTATGGTGCCGCTCATGCTGATCGAATCGACGCCCAACGAATCGCACAACTGACCCAGATGCGTGATGGCAGCGAGATCAGAAATTTCCAAATTGGGACCAAAGCCCACAATCGTTTCGTATTCGGGCCCTTTGCTCTCGCCGCGTTTGTAATCGCCGTCAGGCAGAATCACTTTGCGCCCGCAAGCGATGACGCAAGCGTGGCAGGTCGAGACCCCGCTTAAGATCGTTTCCGCCATCGTCGCCCCCGAAACTTTATCTATGTTCTCGAAACCACTGCGCGAGAAATAGCGCACGGGCATCTCGCCCAAATAATTAAAATAATCCGACGCGCCCGACGATCCCATCTCGCGCAGCACTTGAGTGACGTTGTCGTTGCGGAGATCGAGATTGGCGCGTGATCGTTTTTGATTGAACGTTGGATCGGCAAAGGACAAGGGGCTGCCGCCGCGCACCGCAATTGCTTTTAAATTTTTTGAACCCATCACCGCGCCCATGCCGGTGCGCCCGGCAACGCGCCCGTGATCGTTCAAGATAAGCGCATAAGGAATCAAGCGTTCACCTGCCATGCCAATGCAAGCGACTCGCGCCAACGAATCATTTACTTCATTTTTGATTCGGGTTTGCGTTTCGTAGGTGTCGCCGCCCCACAGGTGAGAAGCGTCTCTTAATTCAACCGTTTCGTTTTTAATCCACACATATACGGGTGATGACGCGCGACCGGTAAATAAAATTCCATCGTAACCGGCAAAACGAATCTCCGGACCGAAAAATCCGCCGCAGTTTGATTCTGCCCATATATTTGTCAGCGGAGATTTGGCGCACACCACATAACGCCCCACCGCCGGACCCGATGAGCCAGTGAGAGGACCGGTTAAAAATAAAAGTGGATTGTCGGGTGAGAGAGGGTCGAGACTTGGGGTGAGTGATTCGTAAAGCAGTTTCGCCGCCAGCGACGCCCCGCCGACGAAGTCGCGGAAAAGTTGAGGGTCAAGAGTCCGCACCCCCGTAGTGCCATGGGTAAGATCGATTACAAGAAGTTTGCCGATCATCGAATCGTATTCCGTGTTTCGTATTGCGTATCACGGAATACGCATTACGCAATACGCTTTTCACATTACGCCGCAAATTCCGAATCAATTTTCTCCGTGCATTTCACAAACCTCAACACCGTTGGCACGTTACGCATCATGTAGACCATGTTACCCGTCACTTTAAGTTGGCGGGTCATCATGGCTTGCATCGGATCGAGTTTGCCCTGCACGATGCGTTGAAAGACGGAGAAGGGCGCGGCAAGAAGGAACGCCGCTTTTTTTTCGTTGAGGTCGGCGACCTGACGCGCCTCGCGGCATTTGCCATGCCACAAATCCATATACATATAGATCGGTTTCGCGCGCGCGCCTTCTGCTTCGACGACGAATGTCAGATCACCCTCCCAGTTGCTGGCGATTTTTCCGTACTCATCATCTGAATTTAAAACTTCTTGTAGAGCTTTGATCCACGCATCGGAAGGAAAAGGGATGGGCATAAAGACTCCAATGAATAAAGACTGACGTATTGCGTATTTCGTAATGCGTAACACGGAATACGCAATACGGAATACGTTTCAACTATCTCTCCCCGCCGCAGTCAGCGCCTCTGCCGATACGGTGACGCGGACTTTGTTTCCCGAAACCGGCGATAGCTCTTGAAGCAGTTGAGCGATCTTCCAACGCTTGTCGCGCATATCGTATTGCATTTGATACACAAACGTGGTGTTGCCCAACCGCTGACGATGGACGAGTTTTCTCTTCCAATACTCTAACGTGCTGATCGTCCGCGCGGTTTGGCGGTCAATGAGCAAACAGCGTAAGCCATCGGATGAAAAATGGCGCACGGCGAGTTCGTGCGAGGCGGCAACCACCGACGAGAGGCGCGGCTCTCGATTGTGCATGAGCGATTCCAAGATGTTGCGTTGATGTTCAAGATACGCGCCGCAGGTGTAATCGTCTACGCGCTCGGCGAAGCGCCCCCAATTAATGGCGCTGGTATTCAGCCAGTCTTGCGATTGACGATAATCCCAGATCACTTGCTCGATCACTTGCGGCGTTGCCATCCATTCTGCATTTTCACCGGCTCCGGGGTTGAGGCGCGTGAGGTGATCTGCCCACGGCACAATGCGCGGCGATCCGAACCATGCGGCGAGGAGAAGAAGGCAGAGGAGGACGAGGAAGATCGGAAGCATGAGTGAGATCGAAAATTGGAGATCGATCTTGAGCGCCCCCGGCGGGGCTCGAACCCACAACCTACTGCTTAGAAGGCAGGCGCTCTATCCATTGAGCTACGGGGGCGATAACCGCTATTATACTCAGCGAAACCACTTTTTGTGTTTTGCAAAGAGCCCCTCCCGATTATGTCCATGGCACATCGAGAACAGGAAGTAACCATTCTTTCGCTCACGAAATTATCTTCGCTTGATTGTGTTATATTAAGAACGAGAATCCATCATGGCAGAATTTTTACTTTGGCACGAACTCCCCGAACAAGATCGACTAGAGATCGCAGAACACTTTAAACATCTTCCGCCCAAAAGATTATCGGTGCCCGATTTGGAAGTGGGCGCCGTGTTGGTTCAATGGATGCTTTTGCCCGATTCCATTGAGGCGACGGAGATTAAACCTTGTGGCGACGGCGTGGAGATGATTCTGCAAAACAAGCGCGACAACCAGCGTGAATACTTGCGTTTTTATACATCCGCTCCGCCCGTCAATGTCCTCTACGACGTAATGGAAACATTGAAAGGAAGCGATTATAAAAAAGCGCGGATATATTCTTTAACGGCAATCGGAGAAGGTCAACACCAATTTAGCAACCCCTATCCTCACCTCCTCGAAATCGCAGATGGTGATCGATTCATGTCGCGCTTGGCAGATGTTCAACGACGAATAACTCAGGCGTCCACTTGGCAAGTTCCAGCCGCGCCCACGAGTCCGCCCGACGCGCCTCGCACTCCAGAAGTGTCTCTTCCGGCAGCGCGTTCCGAATCACGAAACAAAATTAGCAGCGCGCGTAAAACTACTCGTCTACGGCTGCCGAGTCCGTTGATTCTTATAACAACCGTGATTGTGTTAGTTATGATTATCGTTGTTATTTACTCTGTCGCAACGTTTCTTCAACGCTAACGCACATAGCGTTGCCCTTTACCTCACACGTTCGCTTGAGTCAAAAAAAGCCGTCGAGTATCAATTACTTCAACGCAAACCGATCCAAACTCGCTAACGCTTTGCCGTCTTTGCCGCTGTATAACGTGAACCCGCCGGCTTTCCTAACCAACAAAAAGACCGAGCCATCACTTGTGCCCGCCCCGTAAGCAAAATCTTCTGCGGTTAAACCCCCCGTAGCAAACGCGAACTTGCGTTTATTTGCCACAAAGTCTTCAATGTAAGTCTCTTGGGTTCTTACGTTTTTATAGGCTGTCGAAAAATTTTCTTGAGTAATCACTACCCCCGGTGGAACGGAAGTAATTGTATGTTCCCAAAATACAATCACGGTTTCGGGTCCACCAGCAATAAAGTAATCCACAATATCATACCGATCTTCTACTATTCGCCCTCCATCCGCAGTGGTACCACAATTCCCACCTTGAGCACAGTTCTGTAACGTAGCCCCGAAGCTCGAAATACTTTTGCCTGTAGTGGCATCATATAGGTTGCGCCCAACGAACGTATTTGTTGGAAATAGATATTTGCTGTCTGGCGAAAATCGCGGCGAGCCAGAAAAACCTGTCTCGTATAATTTCTTTGCCGAAGCCACTTCATACACTGCCAAGAAATTAACTGCCTCGGTGGCGAGCATCCGTGGATTAGGCGCGTCCACAAACCCCACCACGAGTAAAGCACCATTGGGCGAAAACCTTAGGTAGCGTGCCGCTTCAGTTGTCTGCACTTGCAAAGCCAGATCAGTTGTCTTATCGCTGTTCAAATCAAACAAGCGCACCGTTTTTCCATCCATTAACTTTGCCAAGAGTGTGCCTGCTGGGCTAACCGCAACGATGCCCGAAAAATCTACCTTTGTTTTTAACGATTCCATTTTGCCCGATGCAGGTTCAACCAACACCACATTGCTCCCGGCGCGCGCCGCGAAACGTCCATCGGGCAAAACATTTGCTAAAACCAAACCGCCATAATTCGCCACCGGCTTTAACGTTTGCGCCTCAAACACTTCCACCCCGCATCCGGTTCCTAAAACGATATGCTTACTATTTGAAGTAAACAACGGCATCACCCTTAGATTATTCGCCTCAGCCGTTGGGCACACAGGGGTTGCCGTCGCGGCAGGTGTGGCAGTGGGCGCAGGGGTTGCCGTATTCGCCGCTGTCGGTGTATTTGCCGGTGTAGGCGTATTCGCCGTCGTAGGCGTTGGCACCGCAGTTAGCGTAGGCGGTGGGGTAGGGCTAGCGCACGCCGAAAGAATTAATGCCAAAGCCATTATGATCCCAAGAGTAAATTTTTTCATGGTCGTCTCCTTTGAAAAGTGGATAGATTATATCCAAAATGAAGCGCCAGCAAAACCCCCAAAAAAGTTGCGAAGCACTCGCGCCAAAGCTATAATCGTCCCATGCCCAAAACTAAGTTTCTTACCGATCAAGTGATTCGCGCCGATTGCCTACAAGCGTTGCAGACTTTGCCTGACGCCTCCGTAGACTTAGTAGTATTTTCGCCGCCGTACGACGCCATCCGCGATTACAAAAAAAACTGGCAATTCGATTTTCATTCGCTTGGGGTGGAGTTG
>JACRLA010000438.1 GCA_016215145.1 Chloroflexota bacterium | reverse complement strand
TCTCCGACATGCGCGACGAATCGGATCGGCGCGGGATGCGAATCACTATCGAACTCAAGCGCGGCGCGCAACCCAAAAAGGTTTTGAATCAACTTTATAAATTCACCGCGCTACAAAGCACTTTCTGCGTGCAGTTGCTCGCCCTCGTGCCAAGCGAGAGCGGCAGACTCGAACCACGTTTGCTCTCACTGCGCCGCGCATTGCAAATCTATATTGATCATCGGCGCGTGGTCATCACCCGACGATCCGAGTTTGAACTTAAGAAAGCTCGCGCCCGCGCTCACATCCTCGAAGGCTTGCTCATCGCCGTCGCCAACATTGACGCAGTGATCAAACTCATCCGCGAAGCCAAAGATGCGGAAGTGGCGAAGACGGGTTTGATGGAGAAATTTAAACTCTCCGAACTTCAAGCTGTTGCGATCCTTGATCTGCAATTGCGCCGTCTCGCCGCGTTGGAACGACTCAAGATCGAAGAAGAATATAAACAGGTCAAAGAACAGATCGCCTTCCTTGAAGATCTGCTGGCGCATCCGAAGAAAATTTTGAAGTTGATTAAGGAAGATGTGTTGGGTCTGGCGGGGACGTACGGTGACGGCAGACGCACGCGCATCGCGCTTGAAGCCACCGAAGAGCTGCGCGTGGAAGACATGGTCGCCGATGCGGCAGCATTGATCTCCATCACCGCGCGCGGTTACATCAAACGAGTTCCGGCGAAAGCTTATCGCGCGCAAGGACGCGGCGGCAAGGGTGTCATCGGTCAAGACTTGCGCGAAGAAGATACGGTTGAATTTTTATTTCCGGCGCGCACGCTCGACACCGTTTTGTTTTTCTCCGACAAAGGCAAAGTGTATTCGGAGAAAGCCTATCAAATCCCCGAAGCAGATCGCACGGATAAAGGCGTGTCGCTCGCCAACATTCTCGCCCTCGAACAAGGTGAAAGAGTCACGGCGGCATTACCCGTTCACGATTTCGCCGCCGCCGATTACTGCACGATGGTCACGCGCAATGGCAAGATCAAACGCATCGCCATTGAGGAGTTTGCGGCAGTGCGCCCGAGCGGTTTGATCGCCATCAATCTTGAAGAAGGCGATGAGCTCGGTTGGGCGAGATCGACTCTGGAGAAGCAAGAGATCATCATCATCACCGAGATGGGACAAGCGCTGCGATTCTCAACTAACAGCGTGCGCCCGATGGGTCGCGCCGCCTCGGGCGTGAAAGCTATGCGCCTGAAGAAAGGCGACTTCATCACTTCGATGGAAGTGGTGGATCCTCATGCCGATCTTTTAGTCATGACCGAAAAAGGTTTTGGCAAACGCACACCGTTGAAAGAATATTCTGCCAAAGGTCGCGCCACTGGCGGCATCGCCACGATTGCCCAGAAGAATATGAAAGCCATTGGGCGCATCGTCAGCGCGCGCGTGGTTTATCCCGACGATGATCTCACGGTGATCACAGTAGCGGGCATCGCGCTTCGCACCAAAGTCGCCAGCATTCGCCAAGCCGGTCGCGCCACAATGGGCACCAAAGTGATCAACCTTAACGGAAGTGACACGGTCGCGTCTGTCGCCCGCCTCTCTGCGGCAGATATGAAACTGACCGAGCCGGATGAGAAGGCGAATGGGAAAGAATCTGAAACTGTTACCGACACTCAGGCGGAAGTAGTGAACGAGAGTAAATGATATAAAATGTTTAAAGCAGAATTGGAGCAAGTAGTTCTATGAAAATCCAACGTCTATTTCTTCGCAATGTGCGTAGTATCAAGAGTCTCGATCTTGATTTCCGCGATCCTATGACAGGGAAGCCAATGTCGCGTATCGTCCTCGCAGGCGCGAATGGAAGCGGGAAGACGACGATCTTAGAAAGTATTTTTGGATTGTTGACTGGTGCTGAGCGATACGGGCAACGCGAGACAAATCGATATAGCGAGTTACGCGACGTTGAGATAAATCTTTCTGTCTTTGCTCAAATGCAAATCTTTTTTGAGATTCAAATCCATGGCGGAGTATGGAACACACTTTCCGTTAGCTATGGGGAGAAAACACAGATTTTAAGTGATGGCTTTTCCGAGATTGCACTAGTAGGAGGCCCACCGCCACCGCTAGGTAATTTCCCTTTGTCATTCGAGCAACCACGACTACCAGGGTCGCTCTTTGTACAACTTGCCAACTCTATTGAGATAGCCAAAAAAACTGAGCCAAGCACTGAAGGGTCACTCCTTTATTTCCCATCAAATCGTTACTTGCCCAATATTTCCCAAGGCCAGCTTAGTGTAGAACCACAAATTTATCACTGGGCATATCGTTATAGCTCTAGTAAAGAGTGGAAAGGTTCAATTGAAAACTACTTATTTTCTCTTAACTACCTCGATCTTGAAGATCGGGATCGTAACATTCATGCAGATCGATTTGGACGAGCAGTAACTCTTGTTAACAGTGTTTTAGACAAAAAGAGAATTGCTCGCATTGAAAGAGGACGGGTAATAGTAGAAACTGACCAAGGTGAAACACATGGGTTGGGTGAGTTAAGTTCAGGTGAAAGACATTTGGTGCTTTTATTAATTGAGATTATTAGACGTGTGGTAAAGGGCAGTGTTATTCTCATTGACGAACCTGAAATCAGTCTTCACCCTGCATGGCAACGCGGTTTAGTTGTTGCCCTTGATAAGATTATTGAACAGTATGACGCGCAAGTAATCATGGCAACTCACTCGCCTGAAATTGCGAGTATGGTAATGCCGCACGAGGTACTCTTTCTCTCTGATTTGGATTTGCCGCTAGGGGAGTGGAAACCAGAACAAGAGGCGTTAGCGTGAGTCCAGCGCGTATCTATCAAAGCCGCGAAGTTGTGATGCAAGAAATACGACGCGGTAATGTTTGTGCGATTCTGGTAGAAGGCGAAGAGCAAGGTAGCGATGCATCTTTGCTCAAATACATTCTTCGATCAACCACATCAGAAGTTGCGTTCTTCGGCAGAGACGGGCGTGCGCGTGTGTCGGATGAATTACGCGAAATGGTGAGGCAATTGCCGGCTGAAAGCGTTTTTGCGATTCTTGATCGAGATTTTGAAGGCTCGCAAACTGTTGAGCAATGCTTCGCTCCCAATTATCGAGGGCATCGTTTTATCTGGCGAAGATGTGCGATTGAAAACTATTTGCTTGAGCCTGCCTGGATCGCGGAAGCAATTGGGGAGTTTTACGCGCTTCGCCCAGATCGTATCCCCGAGTTATTACAGACTGCGAATGCCGTCCAACAATTTTTGCTTCACTGGGCAAAAATGTTGCTGCCACAGGTGGCTGGAAATGCAGTTATTGCAGATTTAAGTAAGCAGATTGAGGATAGAGGACTATCAATTGCCGGACGTTCCTATTTTGATGAAATTTTTGAGAGGGACAGCGATTACATAAAATCACGTTTGCTTGCTCATTATTCCGCGTATTCAAACCTCGCAGGCGATCTTCTTTCTACCAATTCTATTGTTCAAAGGTACGAACATTACTTGGAAGTTATGGCTCTCTCAACTGCAAATTTAGCAACAGCACATCAGGTTATTTCAGGTAAGTTGCTTCTCAAGGCGTTATATCATCAGCTCTCCGATCAAGAAAAACCTCGACGCGAATATATTATCGGTAAACTCGCTACCCTTGCTTCAAAATCTGTCCCAGAGGACATCAGGTTTTTGATTCAAGATCGCCTCCTCCCTCGTTGGCGAGAAGCGCGACGTTTAGCGCAACAATAAAATGTCCTCCCCCACCCTCCGTCCCCCCAGCCAAATGTTGGATTACTTGCCAGAAGCCAAAGCCGAACCTCTCGCTGAACTCTTAGCCGCG
>JACRLA010000164.1 GCA_016215145.1 Chloroflexota bacterium | reverse complement strand
GTGAAGTAACCATAGCCAATAAGCATCTCGTGACATCAACGAGCCGCCCGAACACTGGGCGGCTCGTTTTTTTTATTCCAAAGGAGAAGAGATTATGAACGACCAAACCAAAGCTGAGACAACTGATATGCAATGCTACGACGGCGTGCCGTGCGAGCCAACCGTGACCGCCGACGCCGAAGCAGCGACGTGGGTGAGCGATGCGATGTTTGATGCGTATAATGGCTGATAGCAAATGGCGGATAGCAGATAGCAAATAGCAAATTGATCCGCAATCCAAAATCAATAATCAAAAATCTATTATGCGCTCTGATCAAATCAAAAAAGGTTTTGAACGCGCCCCGCATCGCGCGTTGCTGAAAGCGACAGGCGTGGTGAACGATGCCGATATGGGCAAGCCGTTCATCGCCATCGTCAACTCGTATGTAGATATCGTGCCGGGTCACGTTCATTTGCAATCGTTCGGCAAAATTGTGAAAGACGCCGTGCGAGCGGCTGGCGGCGTCCCCTTTGAATTCAACACCATCGGCGTGGATGATGGCATCGCCATGGGACACAAAGGCATGAAGTTCAGTTTGCCTTCGCGCGAGCTGATCGCCGATTGTGTGGAGACGATGATCGAAGCACACCGGTTTGATGGCATGGTGTGCATCCCCAACTGCGACAAGATCGTGCCGGGGATGTTAATGGCGGCGATGCGCGTGGACATCCCCGCCATTTTTGTTTCGGGCGGACCGATGGCGGCGGGCAAAACGCCCGATGGTCAAACCGTTGATCTCATTTCTGTTTTTGAGGGTGTGGGCGCGCTGCAAGCCGGGAAAATTGACGAGGCGCGACTCAAAGTGATCGAAGACGCGGCGTGTCCTTCGTGCGGTTCGTGTTCGGGAATGTTCACCGCCAACTCGATGAACTGTCTCATGGAAGTGTTGGGCATGGCGCTGCCGTTCAATGGTTCGGCGCTCGCGCTTACATCAGAGCGTGAGTCGTTAGCGAAGAAAGCCGCGTCACTCATTCTCGAACTCATTGACAAAGACATCACGCCGCGAAAAATTTTAACCGCCGAAGCCCTCGACGATGCTTTCGCTCTCGACATGGCGATGGGCGGATCCACCAACACCGTTCTGCACGCCCTCGCCCTCGCCCGCGAAGCCGGTCTCGAATATCCCCTCAGCCGCATCAACGCCGTCGCCGACAAAGTGCCGCATATCTGCAAAGTGAGTCCGGCAGGCAAGTGGCATATGGAAGATGTGCATCGCGCCGGTGGTATCCCCGCAATCCTAAACGAAATTAAAGATGTTCTGCATTTGGATCGAATCACGGTGACGGGATCGACTCTGCGCGACTCGGTGCAGGATGCAACCGTCAAAGATTCTCAGGTGATACGGTCTCGCTCCGACGCCCATTCGCCTAAGGGTGGCTTGGCAGTTTTGTTCGGCAACCTTGCGCCCGATGGGGCAATTGTGAAAGCGGGCGGCGTGGAAGAAAAAATGAAACGCCATTCCGGTCCCGCCCGCATTTATGAATCGCAAGAATCGGCGATGCGTGGAATTTTGAATCGTGAAGTGCAAGAAGGCGAAGTCGTGGTGATTCGTTACGAAGGACCGGCAGGTGGACCCGGAATGCAAGAGATGCTCTCGCCGACGAGCGCGATCATGGGCATGGGTCTTGGCGAAAAAGTTGCGCTGGTCACCGATGGTCGTTTCAGTGGCGGCACCCGCGGGGCGTGCATCGGTCATGTCAGCCCCGAAGCTGCCGCGCGTGGACCCATCGCCGCGCTGAAAAACGGCGACATCATCGAGATCGATCTTTTCGCTCGCACCCTCAACGTCAAATTAACTGATCAAGAAATTAAATCTCGCCTCAACGCCCTTCCACCCTTTGAACCAAAAATCGAAAGCAAATGGTTACGCCGTTACGCCAAGATGGTGGAGAGCGCGGATAAGGGCGCGGTGTTACGCGACTAATTAGTAATTGGTAATTGAACATGGAGACTTTATGAAACGAACTGGCGCACAAATTATTTGGGAATGTTTAATTAAAGAAGGTGTTGAAGTTGTCTTCGGTTATCCGGGCGGAACAATTTTGCCTGCCTACGATGCGATGCTCGATTACCCATCCGTTCATCATGTGTTAGTTCGCCACGAGCAAGGCGGCACGCATATGGCGGATGGTTACGCTCGCGCTTCGGGAAAAGTGGGGGTGGCGTTTGCCACATCGGGACCGGGTGCGACGAATATGGTGACAGGTATTGCAACAGCGATGATGGACTCGTCGCCCATCGTCTGCATCACCGGACAAGTGGGAAGTAGTTTGGTCGGTCTCGATGCGTTTCAAGAAACCGATGTAACGGGTGTGACTCTGCCGATCACCAAACATAATTATTTGGTGACTCGTGTTGAGGATATTGCTCGCACAATCCGTGAAGGATTTTATATTGCAAAAAGTGGAAGACCGGGGCCGGTGTTGATGCTGATCAACAGCGCCAAACGTCCGGTGATTCTTGCCGGACACGGTGTGCTGCAATCGAGCGCGATGCAGGTGTTAAAAGATTTTGCCGAGAAGGCGCAAATTCCGGTGGCGATGTCGTTGCTCGGCATCGGCGGCCTCCCCGCGAATCATCCGCTCAACTTGGGCATGATGGGGATGCACGGTGAGGCGTGGGTTAATCATGCTATTCAACAAGCCGATTTACTTTTAGCGTTTGGGATGCGCTTTGATGATCGCGTAACGGGCAATGTAAAAACTTACGCGCCCAAAGCAAAAAAGATTCACATCGAGATCGATCCATCGGAGTTGAACAAGGTGGTGAAGGTGGATGTGGCGCTCGTGGGCGATCTGCGGGAAGTGTTAAATGAAGTGCTGCCGCTTGTGGCTGTCGGCGACCGCGAGGAGTGGATCGAACACATCAACGAGATGAAGGGTGATTCCGCCGTGCGCGATATTCAGAATCTGCCTGACACCGGACATCTCTACGCCGCGCACGTCATCAACGATCTGTGGCGCTACACTGAAGGCGAAGCGTTGATCTGCACCGACGTCGGGCAACATCAAATGTGGACAGCGCAATACTACAAACACAACAAACCATTTAAGTTGATCACCTCGGGCGGGCTCGGCACGATGGGTTTTGGTTTGCCTTCTGCCATTGGCGCGAAGTTTGCCAAGCCTAATGCAGAAGTGTGGGCAATCTCCGGTGATGGCGGATTTCAAATGACTGCCGCCGAACTTTCTACTGCCGCGCAAGAAAATATCAAAGTGAACGTGGCGATCATCAACAACGGGTATCTGGGCATGGTGCGTCAGTGGCAAGAATTTTTCTACGACAAACGTTACGCCGCCACGCCGATGAAGAGCCCCGACTTTGTGAAGCTCGCCGAAGCGCACGGTCTGACCGGCATTCGCGTCACGCAACGCTCACAAGTTGAAAGCGCAATTCGTCAAGCGCGCGAGACCGAAGGCACGGTGGTCATTGACTTCCGCGTTGAAAAAGAAGACAGCGTGTATCCGATGGTGCCAGCAGGCGCCGACTTGCACAACATGATCCGAAGACCGATGCCGAAGAAACCGTTGAATGAATCGTTGAAGCACGAAGAAGAAATGGAGTTCGCTAAATGACCGCGCATACTTTAGTCGCTTACGTTGAAGACAAACCCGGTGTGTTGAATCGAGTCGCGTCACTTTTTCGGCGGCGCACATTTAACATTGAGTCTCTTACTGTGGGTCACACCGAGCAAGAAGGTGTGAGCCGCATGACGATTGTGGTGGATACCGATGAGTTCGGCGCGCGCCGCGCGGAGGCGAATCTCTACAAATTGGTGAATGTGCTGCGCGTGGATAATGTGACGACTCAAGCGGCGGTGATGCGCGATCTGGCGTTGATCAAGGTGATGGCGTCAGCCGCTACCCGTAGCGAGATTCTGCAACTGACCGATGTGTTCCGTGCCCGCACCGTTGACGTGACCAATGACTCACTCATCATCGAGATCACCGGCACCGAAGATAAGATCGAAGGCTTGATCGAAGTCTTACGTCCATTTGGAATTATCGAAATGGTTCGCACCGGCATTGTGGCAATGGGGCGCGGTTCAAAATCGGTCAGCCCAAACCCGCCGTTGGTGGCGGCGCAAGTGCCGGAGATGGTGAGTTGATGCGTGATACGTGATGCGTATTGCGTATAGCGTAAGGCGTGACGGAATACGAAATACGCAATGCGAGTTTCAAAATAATTTAAATTCTCAGGAGCTTTTTCATGGCAAAAATTTATTACGACAATTCGGCAGATATGGCGCTTATTAAAGCGAAGAAGGTTGCGGTCATTGGTTATGGGTCGCAGGGGCACGCTCATTCGTTATGTTTGAAAGATAGCGGTGTGCAAGTGAAGGTGGGTCTCGCCGATGGAAGCAAATCGAAGGCAAAGGCAGAAGCGGCGGGACTCACTGTTGATTCGGTGGACGCTGTTTCAGCATGGGCAGATGTGATCATGATCCTTGCGCCCGACACCAAGCAAGGGAAAATTTACAAAGACTCAATTGAAAAGAATCTGACCGCAGGTAAGATGCTGATGTTCGGTCACGGCTTCAACATTCGCTTCGGCACTGTCACCCCGCCGAAAGATGTGGATGTGACGATGGTCGCGCCGAAGGCTCCCGGTCATCGCGTGCGTGAGGTATTTGTGGAAGGCGGCGGCACTCCGGCGTTGTTGGCGATTCATCAAGACGCAACGGGCAAGGCGAAGGAATTAACTCTGTCGTACGCCAAAGCGTTAGGCTTAACTCGCGCCGGTGTTCTCGAAACAACGTTTGCCGAAGAAACGGAAACAGATTTATTTGGCGAGCAGGTCGTTTTGTGTGGCGGCGTCAGTGCGTTGATCAAAGCCGCCTTTGAGACTCTGGTGAAAGCCGGTTATCAACCGGAAGTCGCCTACTTCGAGTGTATGCACGAAATGAAGCTCATAGTTGACCTCATGTATCGCGGCGGACTCAACTACATGCGCTATTCAGTCAGCGACACTGCCGAGTACGGCGATTATGTTTCGGGTCCCCGCATCATCAACGAAGAAACATTGGGCGAGATGCAAAAAATTCTGGGCGAGATCAAAGACGGATCGTTTGCCAAGAAATGGATTGACGAAAACGCAATAGGTCGCCCCAACTTCAACCAAATGCGGAAGCGCGATCAAGATCACTCGATTGAAAAAGTGGGCGCAGAGTTGAGAGGCATGATGCCGTTTTTGAATCCGGTGACGGTGAAACCGGAAGAGCAGGGTTAATCTGATACGTGATTCGTGATGCGTGAAATCGTTCGCGCCTCACGAATCACTCGTCACGCATCACGTATGACTAATTACGTTAGGATATTTGACACGACACTCCGCGACGGCGAACAATCGCCCGGCGCAACGATGACCTCTGCTGAAAAAATGGAGGTGGCGCGCACGCTGGCAAAGCTCGGGGTGGATGTGATCGAGGCAGGTTTCGCGGCGGCGTCACCGGATGATCTGGAAGCGATTAAACGGATCGCGGTTGAAGTTGGATCAACTCCCGCACCCGGACACGCCGAACCGCCGATCATCTGCAGCCTTGCCCGCGCCAACAAAGGTGACATTGATAAAGCGTGGGAAGCGGTGCAGCACGCCAAACGTCCGCGCATTCATACCTTTCTCGCCACATCGCCGATCCATATGAAGTACAAACTCAAAATGGATCCGGAGCAAGTGATCGAGCGCGCGGCAGAGATGGTTGCCTACGCCAAAAATTTTTGCGACGATGTCGAGTTCTCGCCCGAAGACGCCGGACGCAGCGACCCGGAATTTTTGTACGTTGTGTTAACCGAAGTGATCAAAGCCGGCGCAACGACTCTCAACATCCCCGACACGGTGGGCTACACCACGCCTGACGAATTTGGAAATTTGATTGCGGGAATTATGAAAAACGTGAAGGGCATTGAGAAGTGCATCGTCTCCGTTCACTGCCACGATGATCTCGGCATGGTCAGGCTGAAGTGACGATCAACGGTATTGGTGAGCGAGCCGGCAACACTTCGTTGGAAGAAGTTGTGATGGCGTTGCACACGCGCAAGCCCGTCTTCAATCTCGAAACAGGAATCGAAACGACTCAACTCATGCGCGCCAGTAAACTCGTCAGCAACTACACCGGCATTGTGGTGCAGCCCAACAAAGCTATCGTCGGCGCAAATGCTTTCGCGCACGAGGCTGGCATTCATCAAGACGGCATGTTGAAGCACAACGAGACCTACGAGATCATGCGCCCCGAAACTGTCGGCGTGACTCAAACCACATTGGTGCTGGGCAAACATTCGGGTCGGCACGCGCTCAAGACTCGCCTGACGCAGCTCGGTTACAACTTCAACGACGCTGAACTCGACAAAGCCTTTGAGCGATTTAAAAATCTCGCCGACAAAAAGAAAATGATCACCGACGCCGATCTCGAAGCGTTGGTGGCAGATGAACTGTATCAGCCGCGCGAAATTTTTTCGCTGGATGGATTACAAGTTGCCTGCGGCACGATGGGGATGCCGACAGCCACTGTGCGGCTTAAAGGTCCTGATGGAACCGTTCATGTCCGCGCCGCAATTGGCACGGGTCCGGTGGACGCCGTTTACAAAGCAATTGACTCTGTGGTGCAAGTCCCGAACACATTATTGGAATTTGTGATTCACGCCGTGACCGCAGGCATTGATGCACTCGGTGAAGTGACTGTCCGCATTGAAGGCGCAAACGGACAACACACCTTTGACGCGCAAGATGAAACCGAACACTCACGCACCTTCGGCGGACACGGCGCGGATACCGACATCATCGTCGCCAGCGCGAAGGCGTATCTCTCGGCGTTGAATAAGTTGTTAGTGGCAGGTGGAGAATATGGTGAGGCGGAGAAGAGGGCGGAGGTGGTAGCTAACTGAAAAACTTCTGACGGATTCTTAGCAAGACGTTTTCAAAACTCACGGGTTCAATATCAAGCGGATAGGCGCGATCTTTTTCTCCAGCGTTTGGAATTGGACCCTTGTGCATGTGGTGAGGGTGGGTTGAGATATTCGGATGATGTTCACGGTTATCATATTGAAAGATACGCACGCCGTCTTTACCGTTATAGATATAAGCATATTGCTCATAGATTGTTTCATGATCGGTGTCTAGATTAATTTCAACATACAGACGTGAAGCATCGCGAAAAGGTAACACGGCATGAATCGCTTTTTCAAGGTTTACCGTTTCTTCATCCGAGAGCGAGTATTCGGGATGATCGAGAGCAAGGATGTCACCGTTTTGAAAAACAATTGTGTAGATGTTCCAATAATAATACTCAATCTTGCTGAATCCCATGAAGAACATCCTCGCGCTTCAACCCAAATGTTTTTTCCATATCTTGCAAGCTATACACTTTGCCGCGCCAACGGTAGAACGCTAGCCAATCAGTGGGGTCTTCATCAATCGCGCCCGATTCGAAATTAGGTAGAAATTGATCGGAGCTCATCTTATATTTGGTTTCAAAAGCGATTACTTCTTTCAAGAGGCGCTCGTATACCTCGCGCGGGGTTTTGCGCGGAAGGTGCATGTGAGTGCGGCGGTATTCTTCTTGCATACGTAGCATCATGATCTCGCGCAGCTGTTTCTGTGCGGCATCAACAAAAAACTTTTCAATATCCGGTTGAGGAACGACTGTTTTGACTTTCTCAATCAATTCATCGGGAACAGTAATTGTGACAGACATTTGAGCATCACCACCTTTCGCAAAAGATTGTAGCATAATCTAAAAATCTAAATCTCTTCTTTCAACATGACCCCACCTCTCACCCTCTTTCAAAAAGTTTGGAACTCTCACGTCGTTGCCCAAGAAAAAGATTCGCCCGCCGTTCTGTATATTGATCTACATCTCGTTCACGAAGTAACTTCGCCGCAAGCGTTTACTGGATTGCGAACTCGCAAACTCAAAGTGCGCCGACCTGAGAAAACTGTTGCCACAATGGATCACAGCATCCCCACGCACGATCCTTCATTGCCGATCTTGGACGAGATCGCTGCAAAGCAGATCGCTCAAATGGAAACAAACGCCAAAGAGTTTGGCATCTCACTCTATGGCATGACATCGCCTCATCGCGGCATCGTTCACGTTATTGGGCCCGAACTTGGGTTAACGCAACCCGGCATGACGATTGTCTGTGGCGATAGCCACACTTCGACTCATGGCGCGTTTGGCGCGTTGGCGTTTGGCATTGGCACGACCGAAGTAGAGCATGTGTTGGCGACTCAATGCTTGTTGCAAAAACAGCCGAAGACGTTTGAAGTAAAGATCGAAGGTGAATTACAGAAAGGCGTTTCGGCGAAAGACATTATCCTGGCGCTGCTCGCTCAAATAGGAATCGGCGGCGCAACGGGGCATGTGTTTGAGTATCGCGGCAGCGCGATCAAGAATCTCAACATGGAACAACGCATGACGATCTGCAATATGTCCATCGAGGGTGGCGCGCGCGCCGGAATGATCGCGCCGGATGATGAAACTTTTCAATACATCGCCGGGCGTGAGTTCACGCCGAAGGGTGAAGCGTGGGAGAAAGCTTTACTTAGGTGGAAGCAACTTCCAACGGATGACGGCGCCACCTTTGATAAAACGATCACGCTCAACGCCGGCGATCTCGTCCCGATGATCACTTATGGCACCAATCCCGGAATGGGGATGAAGATCACCGATCACGTTCCCGATCCTGATTCAATAAAAGACGAATCACAAAAACTTGCGCTGACTAAAGCTTTGAACTACATGGGCTTGAAACCGAATCAGCCGATGTTAGGACAACGCATTGATGTTGTGTTCATCGGCAGTTGCACCAACTCGCGCATCAGCGATCTACGACTCGCGGCGTCGTTGATGAAAGATCGTAAGGTGGCAAGCAGCGTGCGCGCGTTGATCGTCCCCGGCTCGCAAGAAATTAAAAAGCAAGCCGAGCAAGAAGGCTTGGATAAAATTTTTAAATCGGCGGGCGCAGAATGGCGCGAAGCGGGCTGCTCGATGTGCATTGCCATGAACGGAGACCAAATCGAATCTGGTCAATATGCAGTCACTCACGGCGGCGGCGGCGGCAGTCACCGGAAAGATCACCGACGTTAGGACGTTGATGAATTGAAAACGCGGCTGGCGATTCTTCTGAGCGCTTCGGCGATCACCGCCTGCGCGACTCCGACACCCACCATGACACCCACGCCCACACCAACGGTGACGCCGACTCTCACCCCAACCTTAACACCAACATCAACCGTGACGGCGACGCACACAGCAACCTTGACACTCACACCCACGCTCACCGTTACGCCGTCTCGCACCGCAACGTTAACTCCGCGCCCGTTTAACTTGCGCGACTTCTGTCGTCAAGACAGCCCCGATGTGTGGCTGCGAAAAAACAAACTGACTCTGCTCTCAGCCTGTGAGGTGATCACTGGCTTGGTAGTGTGGACTGGGTTTAATCCGGGCGATGGCGATTACACCTTTGATCTTAAACTTGACGCCGGGCAAGAACGATTCTTAAACGACGGCAACTTACGAGATCGCACTGAAGGCGGCTTGCATTGCGAGATCGAACCGCGCGAGCGCCCCACGCTTGGCGATCCACAAGTAGGCATGCGTGTTGTTCTGGTCGGCGCGTGGGTGTTAGATCGCGGTCACGCTTGGAACGAATTGCATCCAGTATGGTATTGGGCGCAAATACGATAATTACCAATTACAAATTACTTTCTATGGCACACTTCACCTCTCTCACCTCTCGCATCATCCCTCTTCCGATTAACGACATTGACACCGATCAGATTATCCCGGCGCGTTTTCTAAAAGCGATCAGCAAAG
Source organism: Chloroflexota bacterium (assembly GCA_016215145.1). Lineage (GTDB taxonomy): Bacteria > Chloroflexota > Anaerolineae > Anaerolineales > VGOW01 > VGOW01. The sequence goes on along the minus strand of JACRLA010000164.1, from coordinate 1,191 downwards.
ACGGCATGGGCGACAACTTGTTCGCCGATTGGCGTTACAACGCCGATGGTTCGCCCAAAAAAGATTTCGTCTTGAACAAAGATGAATACAACGGCGCGCAAATTTTATTGGCGGGCGACAACTTCGGTTGCGGTTCATCGCGCGAACACGCACCGTGGGCGTTAACCGGATACGGCTTCCGCGCAGTGATCAGCACTTCCTTCGCCGACATCTTCCGCAACAACGCGCTGAAGAATGGCTTACTACCGATTATTGTTGACGCCGAGACTCACCGCGATCTTTTTGATCTCACTGAAGAATCGCCGCGCGCTGAAATCGCCATTGATCTCGCCGCGCAAACCGTCACGCTGCCGAATGGCAAAAAAGTTCCGTTCCCCATGGATGGTTTTGCTAAAACGTGTTTGCTTGAGGGCGTGGATGAACTAGGTTACCTGATGAAGTTTGAAAAACAAATAGCAGAATATGAGGCAACATGATTCAAATCTACGACACCACGCTTAGAGACGGCACACAGCGCGAAGGCATCTCGCTTTCGTGCGAAGACAAGATCAAGATCGCCCGCAAGCTCGATCAACTTGGCGTGGCATTCATTGAAGGCGGCTGGCCCGGTTCAAATCCAAAAGACGCCGAATTTTTTGATCGCGCCAAAGATTTAAAATGGGAGAACGCGCTGATAACGGCATTCGGCTCCACCTGCCGCGTCAACGGCATCCCCGATGATGACGCCAACATCAAAGCCTTGCTCGATGCCCACACACCCGTTTGCACTGTCGTCGGCAAAACATCCACACTGCACGTCACCGATGTCTTGAGAACTTCGCTTGAAGATAATTTGCGAATCATTGAAGCGAGTCTGACGTATCTCAAAGCGCAAAACCGCCGAGTGATTTACGACGCCGAACATTTCTTTGACGGTTACAAACTCGATTGCGCTTACGCCGTTGAGACTCTGCGCGCGGCGATTCGCGGCGGCGCGGAAACTGTGGTGCTGTGCGACACCAATGGCGGCACAATGCCGTGGGAACTTGAACGCATCATCCGCGAAGTAAAAAATAAGATCGATCAGCCCTTTGGGATTCACACTCACAACGACGGCGAGTGCGCCGTGATCAATTCGCTGGTGGCGGTGCGCGAAGGGGCGATACAAGTGCAAGGCACAATTAACGGCTATGGTGAACGATGCGGCAACGC
>JACRLA010000437.1 GCA_016215145.1 Chloroflexota bacterium | reverse complement strand
TCGCCGCCAATTTCATTGGAGGTGTCTACGATGATGACTCGTTTTTTATCGGCGAGGATGCGCGCCGCTTCGCGCAGAATTGTGGTTTTGCCAACGCCCGGCTTTCCAAGCAACAAAATACTTTTGCCGCTCTCGATTAAATCTTTGATGATGTCGGTGGTGCCATACACGGCGCGACCCACGCGGCAGGTTAAACCCACCACATGCCCCCGCCGATTCTTGATCCCTGAAATGCGGTGCAGGGTGCGTTCGATTCCGGCGCGGTTGTCCGCGTCGAAATCGCCGATGCGCTCGACGACGAGTTTAAGATCGTCGTGCGTGATCTCGGTCTCCGTCAGAGTCACTTCGCCGTCAACGTAACGCGCCGTTGGCACACGCCCCAGATCGAGAATGACTTCGAGTAGATCGTCGGTTCGGTTGGCTTGCACAAGGGCTGCGCCAATGGTGGGCGGCAGCACTTTGATTAAGTCGTTGATGTTGTCGGTGATTCGTTTTTGCATTTTAAATTCGTTACGGGATGAAGATGCGTCCCACTCCTCGATGGTTATCGAGATCGATCATGATTTCAACTAAGCGGTTGGCGCACCTTTCACGGTAAAGCCGTTCTTCCAATTGCTCGACTTTGCCCACAGTGAGAACCGGCAAAGATGAAGATGTGTTTTCTTCGCGGATAGTTTGTTCAAGCGAGTCTTTCCCCTTCATTTTGCGGTTGCCGGTAAGCAAAATAAGATCATGCTTTTGCACAAAACGCCATACTTCTCGATCTGTGCTTTCGTCAGGTAAGCCGACATCAGAGAATTTAAGCAGTTTGATCGGGAGCAACTTTAGCCATCCACTGTCTTCCAGCGTCCCCCAAAGCAAAACGGCTTGCCCCTCCAAGTTGTGATCTGCCAAAGTATCCATATCTACGCTTTATATTTTTCGCGTTGCTCTCTGAGCTTTTTGTATACCTCAGCGTATTCAGGTTTTGGCGGCATGGAGGCGATTTGGGCGAACCGCTCACGGTTTCGCTCTTCCCAATACTTTTGATTCTCTTCGGCTTGCTTGAGGACGAGTCGGTACTCACCTTCTACTTCGGCGCGATATTCTTCAACGTAGTCTAATGCATCGGCAACTTGTTCGTCCGACAGATTAAATATGTTTCGAATGTATTTAGGCGGATAATTTTCAACTATGTAATCCATCAGATCGTAGAGTGTGATTCGTGAACCGCCAACCGTCAACCCGTTATCTGTGCGAATGATGTGCGGGTAACGTGGTTCGCCGTTCGCTTCACGGGCGTCACGCCGCAGTTTGATCAACGCAACTTTGATCTCTCGCACCTCGGTTTCCAGTTGAGCGAGTCGTTGTGTAAGTTGGTAAACAGACAGTGTGGCTTCCATACTCATCCGATCTCCACTTTAGATTTTATCATGTGCGTTGTGACTCGCGTGCCGGGGATCGCCGGGATGGGTTTAAATTCCGGTTCGCCGATTCGCACGGCGAGACGTTTAACCATAACGGCTTGATCGCCAAACGTTTCAAACGTGAGATCGGTCAACGGCGCGCGCAGCCAATCTTGATGTGAGCGGGCGCAAACATACACCGGAACCGATTCGCGATCGGCGAAGCGCGACATGAGATCGTTTAACAACTCCGCGCTGTAATCGAAACTGCTCGGATGCAAATACGGTTGAATCCAAATTCCGAGCGGTCCGCGGCTCACGTCGAAGAACGCCGTGACTTCGCCATTCTCCTCAAATACAAAACCGTGACCGAAGTGTGCGGGCGGCGGCTCCACTTGTTGGATCAAACGCGGCGTGACATTGGTGTAGAGCGTTTGAATGTTGATCGAGTCGCTGCTCTGTTGCGGGCGTAATAAGAGTCGCACGGGTGCTGCCTCAGGCGAGTGCGAACTGGCGCGTTTCCAAATTGTTTGGCGCGTGTAAATCGCAAAGCCCATCTTACGCATCGCTTCAAATTCTGCGCTGTGTTCGTCCACTTCGGCGATCAAGTTGTGCGCGCCGCGTGAAGCGGCTTCGGCGATCAAACGCTCTAACAGTTTTTCCCATTCGCTGTCTTCGGAATAACCCGGAGCAAGAAAAATTAACCGGGCGTGGGACTCGCCGTTGCGAAGGCGAATCTGTCCGAAGCCGACACACTGGCGATCATCGTCTTTGCGTAACACGAATGTAGGTGAACTGACGCCGGGGGCAAGAAAGGAGAGGATAGCCGATTGGAGAGGATGCGCGCCGCGTGTGAGGGCAACTTCCGAATCGAAGCACACGCCGCGTTCCGCGAGTCGGCGCACCAAATTAAAATCGCGCCAATCAAAAGGTCGTATCATTTTTTTCGTAGAGATTGCTCTACACTTTTATATCAACTGTTGGCGGCAAGTTCCATAAAGTATTCATGGAATCGTCCATCGCCAGTTAATTCTGGATGGAACGATGTCGCCAGTAACTTTCCTTGTTGAGCCGCCACTACCGCGCCGCTTTCTACCTTCGCCAAAACTTCGACTCCGTTGCCCACACTTTCGATCAACGGCGCGCGAATGAAAACGGCGTGGAAAGGTCGGGCGTGACCATTGCCGTGCCGCGCCAACACCGGAATATCTAAATCCACTTCAAAACTTTCCACTTGTCGTCCAAAGGCATTCCGTTGAACGCGGATGTCCATCAGTTTAAGCAACGGTTGATCGCGCCGCGCATCTTTAGAGAGAAAGATCGCCCCGGCGCACGTTCCCCAGATCGCTTTCGTCTCACCAAACTTGCGTAAGGGTTCGATCAAGTTGAACTGCGTGGCAAGTTTTCCTATCGTCGTTGATTCGCCGCCGGGGATGATCAAACCATCGAGTCCGTTTAGATCGCGGGGCAATCGCACTTCGGTTGTATTCGCGCCGAGCCGCTTGAGGACTTGCGTATGTTCATAAAAATCGCCTTGCAAGGCGAGGACGCCGATATTCATTTCTACTTCTAACGAGTCTCAGCCGGTAGTGTTGCTTTGTTGGCGCGATTGATCAAACCCACAATCGCCTCTTTCAAGAGAGTCACCTCTGCCAGATCGCCACAGCGCCAAGCGACGCCGTCTTGATCGGGTGTTGCCGTCAACAACTCACGCGGCTGATATTCTTCTTCAATACTTGCTAACACTCGACCTGCATCAATACTGATCTTGCGCTCGCGCGCAAAGGCTTCGCCTCTTCCTTGAATCAAACCCTCGTTGATAACAGCATCAAACCACCACGGCGTATCCGAGGCGATGTCTATGATGCCAAATGCTTCAACGGGATCAAGGTTGGGGTCTGGCACCAAAATTGCCGCGCAGTAGGCGGCATCACCCATCGTCGTGCGCCGCCACCATTTGAGTCCGTGCGGCTGATCCAACAATTCCCATTCGTAATCGCCCGGGTCGGCGCCGAATCTTCCGGCGAGATGCACGGCTTCGAAGTGCGGGATGTAGGCG
>JACRLA010000436.1 GCA_016215145.1 Chloroflexota bacterium | reverse complement strand
TTTCGGTTTCGCCAATGCGGAAGATGAGGGCGGGTTGTAATTGCAAGACGCGGACGATGCTGCCTGGCACCAAGCCATAAACGCTGAGCCGATCTAATCGCGCGGGGTCGGAGGAGCGCAGTTCGATCACTTCGGCGGATTGTCCGGCTTTGAGATGGTTCAACAGAACAGTCATTGATTTTTTCTCACTTCGATGTCTTGAATGTTCACGACCTTCGGGTCGTTTTTGTTTAATAATTTCCTCAGCCAACTTGCCACGCTCGATTTTGATTCATCTACGATCTGGTAGCCGCAGTTGGGGCAGCACAGAATGGCGCAGCCGTTTGCCATAGGGCAGGAGGAGTGGCAAGAGAGATTCTTTTCGTCGTATTCGTAACCGCAGAGAGGGCAGATCATAGTTGCCTCGTGAAAACCTTTGAACGCTGAGTTCGCTGATGGCGCAGATAAACGCTGATCTCTCATAAATTAAGTCAGCGTCATTGCGAGTCTTCGAGAAGCAATCTCTAAGCGCAACCGAGATTGCTTCGCGAAGTGCGCTCGCAATGACGGAGTGGCTGAATAGCTACAATTATTCAGCGCAACTCAGCGAGAATCAGCGTCTTCAGCGTTCTAGGTTTAATGCTGAATGATCAGAACGTAACTCCAAACAATCGAAGCGCATAATTTAACAACACGCCGACACCAAAGGCAAACGGAAAAATGAATCCTACAACCCACACCGCCGTCTTCCAGCCATGTTCTTTGACGATGACCATGACGTTGGCGATGCACGGCACGAAGAGGGTGACGACGACTAAACTGATCACAAGTTGCGTTGCGTTTAACACGCCGTCGCGCGCCAAGTGGAACAACCCTGCCGCGCCGTAATCGCGGCGCAAGAAGCCGATGATGAACGCGCCGGTTGTTTGCGCCGGGAGTCCGAGTCCGCTGACGACGAGCGGACTGGCGAGGTGTTCGAGCCAGGCAAGCGCGCCCGTTTTATCGAGGGCGAAAAGAATCAATGTGCCGAGCAAGAACAGAGGCAGCACTTCTTTTAAATACCATTCGAGCCGCGCAACAGTTTTGATGACGATGTTGCTTAACTGTGGAATGCGAATTGGCGGAAGTTCGAGAATAAAATCGGAGCGTTTGCCGGGGATGAGTTGCGCGGCGAGATAGCCAACGACGAACATGGTGATGATCACCACTGCTCCCCATACGGTGATGGCGAGAGGTGAGAGCATGGACATCATGCCGAGCAACACGCCGAGCTGCGCCGAACATGGCACGCCGAGCGCGAGCAATAACGTCACCATAATTCTTTCTTTGCGCGTTTCGAGTATGCGCGTGGTGAGAGTCGCCATTGTGTCGCAGCCGAGTCCGAGAACCATTGGCAAGACCGCTTTGCCGTTTAAGCCCATTGCTTTGAATGGGCGATCTAACATCACCGCGAGTCGCGGCAAGTAACCGCTATCTTCTAAAATTCCGAAGGCGATGAAGAAAGTTAAAACGATGGGCATGACGATGGCGATGCCGTAAGAGAGTGCCATCGTAATTAATCCGTAGTTGCCGATGAGCAGGTCAACAATAAATGGAATCGGGATTAGGTTGATGAGCGGGGAGATAAACGGAATGAGCCATTCATCGAAGACGGTGCTCTCCATGAAATCCACTAACACGCCCGCGCCGAATTTTCCGACGAAGAGATACAAGCCGACGAGGACGAGGAGGAGGATGGGGATGCCCCAGAGGGGATGGACGGAGAGACGACCAAAATTTTCTGCGTAATGCGTATTGCGTATTCCGTTTGCGGTGACGACTTGGTTGAGGAGGCAATCAACACAAGTGAAGCGTTGTTGGGTGATGACGTAACTTAACGGTTGATCGTATCCCGCTTGAGTGTCGGCTATCACATCGCGGACGGAGTCGGCGTGCGCGGCGGCATAACGTTGAAGCAGGTGATCGTCGCCGCCGAGAATCATCAGCGCGATGGCGCGCGATCCATTTAAATCGTGCGGCAGGAGGGCAGATATTTTTTCAATCGCCGTTTCAATCGCGCCATCATAATGAATGCGATACCCGATAGGGCGCGACGATTCGAATCGGGCGCGCAGATCATCCATGCCTTCGTGGCGCGTGGCGACGGTTTGCACAATTTCTGCGCCGAGCGCTTGCGACAGTCGCTTCACGTCAATGGCGATGCCGCGCGCTTGCGCTTCGTCGCTCATGTTGAGATCGAGAATGAAGGGAACGCCGAACTCGGCGAGTTGCAGCGTGAGCAACAAACTGCGCCGCAAGTTGCGCGCGTCGGCAACTTGGATCACGGCGCGCGGTGGGCGATCTAACAAAATGTTGCGCGTCACTCGCTCGTCGTCTGAGCGCGGTTGAAGTGAATTGACTCCGGGCGTATCAATTAAGGGGATGCCGTCAACCGCTCCCGCGCTGATCTCAACCGTGGTGCCGGGAAAGTTGGAGACCTCAACGTAGCGTCCGGTGAGCGCGCCGAAGACCGCGCTCTTGCCGACATTGGGGTTGCCGATGAGAATGATTGGCGCATCAGGATCGAGTGTCGGAGCAGAAGCGTGACAAGACGACATAAATTTATTTCTAAGAGTGCGTTTGAAAAGTCTTTTTTGGCGGTAACACAAAGGCTCGAAGACACTAAGTCACCAAGTTTTTTATAATTTTTTTGTGTCCTTGTGACTTTGTGCCTTGGTGTTACATATATTAGCGAGTTTTCATACATTCTCTAAATAAGTTTTATTTTGACTTGGGTTAACTCTTCCCCCCTTAAATGCGCTTCGCCTGTCACTGGAGGAGGAGAGGAGGAGATGTGACAGGCGAAGCTACTTCAAGAGGAGAGGAGAGAAGAAAGAAAATCTTCCTTCTTTCTTTCAAACGTAATCAAAGGGATCGTAGAGTGGGTTAGTTCCTGTCCAATGGCAGTTGCAATCATCTTTGACCACACACTCTTTGCTGATCGAGCAGCGTCGGGCGAGAATGCGCGGCGGCTGATCGGGCAAGTGTTCGGGCGAGTGCGCTACCAAAAATTCTAGCGTGGCTTCTTGTTTGGATTGCTTGCAGTAAATTGTTTTAACCGTGATCCACTGCTCGTCTGCCATGCATCACCTCACTGCCTTTGATGCTCTGAGTTTACGCAGATGAGAGGATTCTCTCAAGTGCCAAACGTCATTTATGGATATGACAAACGACGAATGTTGGGAAGCTATGTCATAATTAGTGAACAAAAGTTGAAGGCATGAAAACGGATAGGTTTGCTTTATGATTATGTGAGGAGGACGTTATGGATTATTACTTCAGCAAAAACTTCACGGGGGCGCCGTTTCAAATTTTTTACCCGCCGCATTTAATTGCCCTGACTCTGATTCTGCTCCTCAACATTTTCTTCATATATTTTCGCCGCGTCGAATCGCCGCAAGCGCGGCAGCGCGCGCGTTATGCCATGGCGGCGATCTTGATCGTCAACGAGATCGGTTGGCACTTGTGGCATTATTTTACCGGGCAGTGGACGATACAAACGATGCTGCCGTTACATGTGTGCAGCGTTTTAGTTTTCCTCGGCGCGGCGATGCTCATCACGCGCAACTACACTCTCTACGAAGTGCAATATCTTCTCGGCATCGGCGGCGCGATACAAGCGGTGCTAACTCCCGATGTGGGCATCTATGGTTTTCCGCATTTTCGATTCTTTCAAACGTTCATCTCGCACGGATTGATTATTTCTTCGGCGATTTATATGACAGTCGTCGAAGGCTATCGCCCCACAGTGAAATCTTTGTGGCGCGTGTTTTGGATCACGAATGTCTATATGATCTTTGTGGGTTTAGTGAATTGGGCAATTGGCAGTAACTATATGTTCATCGCCCGCAAGCCCGACACGCCGAGTCTCATTGATGTGCTGGGTCCGTGGCCTCTCTACATTATTTGGTTAGAGGTCATTGGCTTGGCGACGATTTTGATTCTGTATGCGCCGTTTGCTATCAAGGATCGGTTGGAACGAAAGACGGTGGTTGGGTAGTTGGGTGGTTTGGTGGTTTGGAGCTTTCGCTGATGAATAAAAGTTGAAGTGTGAACCGAGTCTATTAGCGGATTAGAAAATTACTCCCCCACAACTTTCTTGTTATCAAACGTATCTTAGGCTGTCATTCCGAGCGGCGTTGTTCCGCGAGGAATCTCTGGGGCAATCCAAGAGATTCCTCGTCGCAAAGAACGCTCCTCGGAATGACACTTCGTGCTTTGCCATCTAATCCGCCCCACATCATTTCTCTGCGATTGAAGTTTGATTCTGCTGTGAGACTATCGCGGATGAATCAAAGTTGAAGTGTGAACCGAGTTCGTTAGCGGATTAGAAAATTACTTTCCCTCAATTTTTTTTGTGATCAAACTAATCTCAACCCGTCATTGCGAGCGTTTTTTGCGAAGCAATCTCAAAGTTTGTTCTGCTCAGAGATTGCTTCGTCGCAAAGGACGCTCCTCGCAAAGACGTTTTCCCTTTCCCTCCTTTCCCCTTTTCCTTTATCCCCTTTCTCCTTCCCCTCCTTTCCTCTTATTTCCTTTCTTTCCCTTTATTTGTTTCCCTCTATCTCCTTCATCATCCTCCCCGCCTCATCAAACGCCACGCGATAGACGTAAGGCTCGCCATCGCATGTTGCTAACGTGCGTGCCTCTTGCGCGTGATGCAGTGCCTCACTCTTATCATTACGCCTCAACGCCAACTGCGCCAAAACTAAATGCGCGTCAGCGCCTTGCAGAACGTAACCACTGCGCTCGGTGATGGTTAACGCTTCTTCTACTAATTGTTTTGCTTCTTCATCCTCATTCAAATCCATTCGCAAGCGAGCCAGATCGATCAAGATGTCGCCTTCGTTCTCTACATTGTTGATGCTACGACAACGAGTCAACGCTTCGAGTAGATGACGCTCGGCTTCGTCGTGATTTTTGTTTACGCGATGCGTCGCGCCTAGCAACCAGTGAGCCTGCACGTAGTCGCGTTCAACAGGAATATCTTTTGCTTGTTCATCAGCCAACTCAAGTGCGCGGCGGGCGGCGGGTAAGCCCCCATCTCCAGCTCTTCCCCCACTTCGCAAAGGAAGAGAGTCCGTTCCCTGTCCCATATTGCGGGGAAGGATTGGGGCAGGGGCAACACGC